>JANPDB010000001.1:0-11668 GCA_031431255.1 Acidimicrobiia bacterium
GGCGGCGTGCCGGTCACGGGCTGCCTCGCCATCGCCGGCCGTGGCAAGTGCTTCTTCGGCGAACTGACGGATCGTCTCGAGCATCGCGTAGCGCACTTCGGAACCGTCACGATCGATGGCGAGCAACGACTTCCGAACCAGTGAATCGAGGAGATCCAACGCGTCGAACTCATCGATTGCGGCGACCGCAGTCGCCGCCGCGAGCGTGAACCCTCCGGCGAACACCGACATCTGCTGCAACATCCGCTGCTCGGTCGCGTCGAGCAGGTCATAGGACCACTGCACGGCCTGGCGCAATGTTTGATGCCGCTCGATGGATCGCCGCGAACCCGTGAGCAATCGAAACCGCTCATCGAGCCGGTCACGGATCTGGACCGGACTCATCGACCGCACGCGCGCCGCGGCCAACTCGATTGCCAGGGGAATGCCGTCGAGCCGTTCGCCGATCTCGGCGATCACCGCGAAATCGTCGTCGGTCGGCGCAAACGTGGAGTCGGTGCCACTCGCTCGTTGCACGAACAACTCCGATGCGGCCGACCTCACCCCCACCGCCAACGACGGCACCCGCCACGCCCACTCGGCCGGCACGTTCAGCGATTCACGACTCGTAGCCACGACGTGCACGGCCGGGCACGAGGCGACGATGGCGTCGACCAGCGACGCAACCTCGTCGAGCACGTGTTCACAGTTGTCGATGAGCAACAGGATCTCTCGACCGCCCAAGGACGCCAGCAGCAGGTCACGCCAGGACCGATCCGCCTGGGGTTGGAGGCTGAACACCGATGCGAGCGCCGGGTCCACGCCAGCGGCGTCAGCCACAGCGGCCAGCTCCACCAGCCACACGCCATCACGAAACCGGTCGGCCAGCAACGAGGCCGACTGCAACGCCAGGCGGGTCTTCCCGACACCGCCGACACCGATCAAGGTCACCAACCGATGCTCGCCCACTGCCTCGGCGACGATGCCCACCGCGTCGTCTCGGCCGACGAAGCTCGTGGTCGCCTGCGTCGGAAGGTTGCCTCGCACGATATCCATGGTCCGCAGCGGGGCAAACTCGGCCGGCAATCCGTCGGCCCGAACCTGGAACAGGCGGACCGGCGCCGTGAGGCCGCGCAAACCGCGCAACCCCAGATCGGTGACCTGGGTGCCCGGCACCAGGCTCGCCGTCGACGCTGCGACCAACACCTGACCGCCGTGCCCGGCGGCCATCACCCGGGCAGCGGTATTGAGCGTTGGCCCGAAGTAGTCGTCGCCTCGCCGTTCCGCTTCACCGGTGGCAAGGCCCATGCGAACGGGCAGACGCAAGGCTCGTTGCGCACCAATCGCTGCGTCGACCGCACCCTGCGCCGACGCGAACGCCGCACACACACCATCACCGGTGTGCTTGAACAACCAGCCACCGTGCGACTCGATTGCGCTTCGCAGCGCCTCGTCGTGCACCGCCAATTCGTTGCGCATCGCCGCTGCGTCTTGCTCCCAACGCTGCGTGGAACCCTCGATGTCGGTGAACAGGAACGTGACCGTCCCGGTCGGCCGTGCGTCGCTGTTCACGGGTCTTTCGAAAGGATCGGTAATCGATCTCGCGCCGATGGCAAACGCGTTCAGCTCTTGGCGAGAAACTTCGGCTTGGCGAACACGTCGCGGAGGCGGGCTTCGAAGTGCTCCAGCGGAAGCGTGTCGTAGTTCGGATCAAAGGCCTTCTGGTCCCACTCATCGGCGAACTTTGCGGCCAGCTCGAACGCCGGATTGTCGCGGTACTTGTCGCGGGCATTCGAGTCCAGACCGAAGTGCGCGTAGTAGTGCTTGCCCTGGAAGTCCTGGTGGGCGGCGATCATGAAGTGCACCTCGGGGCGCACATACGGCTCGAGGATCGACGCACCGATAGCCGGGTGGTTCGGCACGCTGATGGCCTTGCCGATGTCGTGGCATAGCGCGGCGACGACGACCTCGTCGTCTGCTCCCGCGCGCTCGGCCATCGTGGCGGTTTGGAGACAGTGGGTCAACTGATCAGTGACGAACCCGTCGGAAATGTCGGCGAGCGACCGGAGCAGATCGAGCACCCGGTCTGCGACGCGGCTCTGGTTGGCGGAGGTCTGGGCTCCGATCTCGAGCCACTCCTCGCGGGTCGACACGTCCATGGCGGTGAAGGTGGCATTCGGCATACCGATGAGTTTCCCACTTCGCGGTGCGCAACGCCATGCTGGTTCCGAATCCGCGTTCGACACAGCGGCCGTCATAACCCGACAAACACCGCCAGGCCGGGGGAACCCTGCCGGCGCGCTCGGCCAGTCACAACCCGACAAACACCGCCATCCGACGCATCTCGTGGTCGAAGAAGCCATCATGCTCCGACACCATCCCGACTCGATGCCCGAACAACTCGAAGCTGATCGCACCATAGATGTGCGTCCACGCCATGATCGATCGCACGATGAGATCGTCGTCGACGATCCCCCCGCGCTCGGCGAAGAACACCCGGATCGGCGCGAGGTCGGCCCGGACGGCCTTCGGGATCGGTTCGCGATCAGGGACAAGTACGCCGGTGCGTACGGCATCGGCCACAATCTGGACGAGGACCACGGTGACCCGCATGGCCGGAGGGATCGTGTCGGCCGGTGCCGCGTACTTCGGCACCGGGGTGCCGAAGACGAGCCCGTACTCGTGGGGACTTGCGCGGGCCCAGTCGCGCACGGCGTGGCAGACCGCCATCCACCGGCCCCGGAAGTCGTTCCGGCGAACGGCTGACTCGGCCTCCTCAACGAGCTCTCCCATGGCGTTGTAGGCGTCGACGATGAGCGCCGTCAGAAGGTCGTCACGACTCGGGAAGTAGCGGTACACGGCCGATGACACCATGCCCATCTCCCGAGCGACGGCGCGCAGGGAAAGCGCAGCAGCGCCTTCGATCGCGAGTTGTCGGCGGGCCGCCTCCTTGATCTCGTCGACGAGTTCGGCGCGTATCCGGGAGCGGACGGATGCAGCGTTCATGGCTCGAGTTTATGTGCTGTGCCCGACAAGAACAAGAGCATCGTAACTTTTCGAGAGCATTGCTCTTGACTTTCCCGGAGCAATCGTGGACAGTGTTCCCAACAAAGAGCAGTGCTCTCGTCCCGAAGGAGTCACCATGTCAACACACGTCATCATCGGAGCCGGACCGGTCGCCCATGCGACGGCGACAGAACTTCTCGCCAGAGGGCTCGCCGTTCGGTCCGTAACCCGCAGCGGCAACGGCGAGATGCCTGCCGGCGTCGAGCGCGAACGAGCGGACGCGTCGAACGAATCGGCCCTGCTTCATGCGACACGAGATGCAGCAGCGATCTACAACTGCGCCAACCCGCCGTATGAGAAGTGGGTCTCCGAGTGGCCGCCGATCGCTGCCGCCCTCTTGGCCGCGGCTGAGAAGCACGGTGCCGTACTCGTCACCATGAGCAACCTCTACGGGTACGGGCCGGCGACGCGTCCCTTCAAGGAGACCGACCCACTGACCTCACCCGGCAAGAAGGGTCAGGTCCGCGCGGCGATGTGGAAGCAGGCGATCGAAGCTCACCGGGCCGGCCTGGTCCGAGTGACCGAAGCGCGGGCAAGCGACTTCATCGGCCCCCGCGTGCTCGGCGCCAACATGGGTGACCGGGTCGTCGACAACGTGCTTGCCGGCAAGGCCGTCGGGCTCATGGGCAAACTCGATGTCCCGCATGCCATCACGGCAATGGGCGACGTCGGGGTGGCGATGGCCGTTCTCGGAACCGACGAGCGGGCGCTCGGGCGCGCCTGGCACGTCCCCACCGCTCCCGCGCAGACGCAGCGTGAGATCGTCGACGGATTGTGTCGGGCCGCCGGCGTGCCGATGGTGAAGGCCCGGGCGATGCCGAGCGTCGCGCTCGCCCTCGGTGGACTCTTCGTTCCGATGCTGCGTGAACTCCGCGAGGTCGAGTATCAGTTCGCCGCGCCGTTCGACCTCGACTCCTCCGACTTCACGAACACCTTCGGGATCGGTCCGACGCCGCTGGAGCGGACTTACCGCGACACCGTCGAATGGTTCCGGACCCGGAAGAAGTGACGGGAGGGGGCTCGCGACGCTACGGGTTCAGCGTGGCCAACCGCGCGACCGCTTCGTCGATCACCTCGTCGCGTTTGCAGAACGCGAACCTGATGATCGAGTCACCGGCTCCCGGCGTGGCGTAGAAGACGGAGGTGGGGATCGCCACCACACCACAGCGATGCGGGAGCGCCCGGCAGAAGGTGAGGCCGTCGTCCGACGTCAGCGGCCTGATGTCGGCGCACACGAAGTAGGTGCCACTCGGAACGAACACCTCGAGCCCGAGCGACCGCAGCCCACCGACGAGCCGATCCCGTTTCGACGCCAGGCCGGCGGCGAGGCCGTCGAAATAGTCGGGACCCAATTCGTTGAGCCCTGCAGCAACGGCATATTGGAACGGCCCTGACGACACGTAGGTCAGAAACTGCTTCGAAGTGCGCACGGCGCTGATCAACGAGGCCGATCCCGTTGCCCAGCCGACCTTCCAGCCGGTGAAGGAGAGCGACTTTCCCGCCGACCCGATCGTGACGGTGCGCTCGGCCATGCCGGGAAGCGTCGAGATCAGGGCATGCCTCACCCCATCGAAGGTGAGGTGTTCGTATGCCTCATCGGAAAGCACGATCAGGTCGTGTTCGATGGCGATGGCGGCGATGCCCGCGAGCGCGGCATCGGTGAAGACGGTTCCCGTCGGATTGTGGGGCGAGTTGATCACGATCACGCGCGTGCGGACGGTGACCGCGCGGCGGATCGCATCGATATCGGGTTGGAAGGTCGGCGGATGCAGGGTGACCGGCACCACCGTGGCTCCGGCCATCGCGACCGCGGCGGGGTAGGAGTCGTAGAACGGCTCGAGCAGGATGCATTCGTCCCCAGGCCCGAGCAGCGAGATCAGGGTGGCGGCAATTGCCTCGGTCGCCCCACAGGTGACGAGCACTTGCGCATCGGGGTCGAGGTCGACCTTGTAGTACGCGCGCTGATGGTCAGCGATCGCCCGCCGGAGCTCAGGAATACCGGGCCCCGGCGGATACTGATTTCCGCGACCGGACGCGATCGCGTCGATCGCCGCCTGCTTGACCAGGTCTGGACCGTCAGTGTCGGGAAAGCCCTGACCGAGGTTGATCGATCCGGTCGCGGATGCCACTTGCGACATCTCGGCGAAGATCGTCGTGCCGAAATGGGCCAGGCGGGGATGAAGGTACGAAGTGCGCATAGGAGATCGGTTTCACTGAGGGGGACGGGTGAGGACCCGGGTGTTCGGAACCGTCGACTCGTCGGGGACAAGGCGGGCACCGGGCTGCTGGGTGATCGGGGGAACGGACCGACCGACGATGTTCAGGCTCACGGCGACCGGGATGATCAGTGCAACCACGAGCACGAGAAGGACGGCAGTGACGAGCGCACGACGTGAGCACCCTCGCCGATCGGAGTGTTGGAAGCGATCAGGACGCGCCTGCGGCCGGGCCGGTGTCCTGTTCGCCTGTTCGCGTCGCTGCTTCTGGCGACGTCGTTGAGCCTCCTTGCCTCCCACACCGAAGATTCTCGCTCACCATCGACCGAGCGCCGGAGGATGGGTCCGACGACGAGGCTGTTGTCGTTTCGCTCACGGACGCCCCCTTCCGCCACCATGGTCGGATGGACTCCCCCCAACCTTCCGCGCCGGTGCTGCTGGTCGACATCGCCGGACGCGTCGCGACGCTCACGCTGAACCGACCGGCGCAGCGAAACGCCCTCTCCAGCGCTCTGCTCGCCGCGCTCCGCAGCGAGATGGCCCGCGTCGATTCCCACGACAATGTCGACGTGATCGTCCTGACCGGTGCTGACCCGGCATTCTCGGCCGGGTTGGACCTCAAGGAGTTGGGGAGCACTGGCAACAACCTCGTCGTCGAGACACCCGCCGAGCCCGGGTCTCGGCCACCCGAACGGGTCGTCGGGTCCAACGCCCCGTGGGCACCGACCCGCAAGCCGGTCATCGGTGCAATCAACGGCGTGGCCGTGACGGGTGGCTTCGAGCTCGCCCTCCAGTGCGACTTCCTCGTGGCGTCCGAGCGTGCGTCTTTCGGCGATACCCACACCCGCGTCGGTATCCTGCCCGGATGGGGGCTGTCGGTCCTGCTCCCCCAGGCCATCGGCCTACGCCGCGCCATCGAGATGTCGCTCACCGGCAACTTCATCGACGCCGAGGAGGCTCATCGCCTCGGTCTGGTCAACCACGTCGTGGCCCACGACGACCTCCTCCCGACCGCCCATCGCCTGGCCCGCGACATCTCCGGAAACGACGCGGCCGCGCTCCAGGAGCTGCTCCGCAGCTACCGGGAGATCCATCGCATGACGGTCGGCGACGGCGAGCGCCACGAGGCGACGGTCGGCCGAAACTGGGCACGGACCTATCGGCCGGGGGACGTTGCCGCGAAGCGGGCAGCGATCCAGGCCCGCGGTCGTAAGCAGGTCTGAACCCGCCGATCAGCCGAGCGTGTGGCGGAGGTGGAAGGACTTCGGGCGCGTCAGTGCATCGAAGCCGAGCCGTGAGAGCGTGACGCCCCGACCGGTGTCCTTCACCCCGGTCCAGGCCAGCGCCGGGTCGAGGTAGTCGGCTCGGTTCATGAACACCGTGCCGGTCTGGGTCCTTCGCCCGATCGAGCGGGCGGCATCGAGATCGGCCGTCCAGATCGACACGGAGAGCCCATAGGCGCTGTCGTTCATCAGGCCGATCGCCTCGTCATCGGAGTCGACGGCCATGATCCCGACGACGGGGCCGAAGCTCTCCTCGGTCATCACCTCCATCGAGTGGTCGACATCGACGAGGAGTTGCGGTGCGAGGTACGGTGACCCGCTTGCGTCTGGACCGAAGCCGTTGAGGTCGACAAGTTGGCGGGCCCCGGCCGACACCGCCGAATCGATCTGGGCGCGTACGAGATCCGCGGCAGCACCTCGTACCATCGGCCCGATCGTCGTCGACGGATCAAGTGGTGTTCCGAGCACATAGGTCTGCGTCAGCGCGACCGCGCCATCGACGAACTCGTCGTAGACGCGGCGATCGACATAGACGCGCTCGATGCCGCAGCACGACTGGCCGGAGTTGAAGAATGCGCCGTCGACGACGTTCTCGATGGCGTGCGCGAGGTTGGCGTCGGCTCGCACGTAGGCCGGGTCCTTCCCGCCGAGCTCGAGCCCGATGCCGATGAAGGTGCCCGCGGCTGCCCGTTCGATCTGACGGCCCCCGCCAACCGATCCGGTGAAGTTCACCTGGTTCACGGACCGGGAGCTGAGCAACGCCGACGACGTGTCGTGGGTCAGGACGAGGTTGGTGAACAGACCGGACGGCAGACCCGCCGCGTCGAACGCGTCCTGAAATCGCTCGCCCACCAGCATCGTCTGCGTGGCGTGCTTCAGGATCACGGCATTGCCCGCAAGCAGAGCCGGGATGATCGAGTTCACTGCCGTGAGGTACGGATAGTTCCACGGGGCGACCACGAGGACGATCCCGAGCGGGACACGCTCGATGAACCGTTCGAATCCGTCTTTCGGCTCGACCGCCACGTTGGCCAGCGACTCGGGCGCGATGGCGATCATGTGGCTGGCCCGCTCGGTGAAGCCGCGCAGCTCACCTGCGCCGTAGCGCACGGGCCGACCCATCTGCCAGGCCAGCTCGGTGATGATGCGGTCGCTCATCGCGTTCATGGCATCGACCGCTCGACGACAGAAGTCGGCCCGATCACTGATCGGCCGGGCAGCCCACTCGCGCTGGGCAGTGCGGGCGAGCGCAACGGCGCCGGCGATCTCGTCGGGAGTGGCATACGGCCGCTCGGCGTAGACCGACCCGTCGATCGGCGAAACCAGCGATGCGAACCCGGGACCACTCATGGGCACTGGCCTACCAGAAATCACGGCAGGGTCGAAGGTGTTGCCTCCCTCGCGACCGCCTGCGGCCGGGCGCAGCTTCATCGGGCGTGGCCCCGGACGCGGCGGCACGATTCAGACGATTTCGACGGCGACACCCTTCGAGACCGCAGCCAGCGCCGTGATGTCAGCCTCATCGCCAGTCAGCACGATGCCGTTGGGTTCCGCCACGGCGACGACCAGTGCGTCAACCGCCGAGCCATGCCGCGAGCGCCGACGCAACTCCGCCGCCCGTCGAGCCACCTCCACGACAACAGACTCATCCGTTATGACCGTCTTGAGAAAGCGGTTGGCGTTCGCATCCCGGCCCGCGTGACCCTGCAACGAGTCGACGAGAACCATCGTCGGCACCACCGGCGGCCACAGGCCCGCTGTTCGGAACTCCTCAATGAGCGCCAGCGCCCGCTTCGATCGTTCCGAAAGACGACCGAACCCACCACTGTCGAGCACCAACATCAGCCGGCCTCATGCAGGTGGCGATCCTGAACTCGACGGACGATGGCCCGGGCCCGAGCGCGGTCTCGCTCCAATGGCACCCCTACCTCAGCCGCGAGCTCGGCAAGGTACACGTCGGTCGCGTCAAGCGCATCTCGTCGTTCGATCTCAGCCCGGACCGCAACCTGGAGCAATTCCGACGCCGGAAGATCGCGGCTCTTCAGCTCCGCATACAGACCGTCGGGAAGGTAGACCTGAACTCGTGGCATACGCCTAACTGTACGTCTATCGATCCGACTGGTCAATGGGCTGACCCGCGCTACTTCAACCCAGTCGAGCGGGTCGGACAGGGGTCGCCGAGCCGATCCACCGTGGGCCGGCAGCACTTCGAGCCGGATTCTTGTTCGCAGGGTTTGCTCCCCGAGCCAACGAAATCACGGACCAACCCGCGAAGCGTTAGGGAACGGTAGTGACGTCGACGCTGACGGTCATCGTGTTGGTCTTCGCCTCGGTGAAGATCACGCCGCGCAGTGGAGACACATCGGCGTAGTCACGACCCCACGCCGTGCAGATGTGGCGCTCCCCCACGAAGACGTTGTTCGTCGGGTCCAGATCGACCCAGCCGAGGGTCGGCAGGTACGCCGAGACCCACGCGTGCGACACGTCGGCACCGACGAGGCGCTCCTTGCCGGGAGGAGGAAGCGTCTCCAGGTAGCCGCTCACGTAGCGAGCGGGTATGCCGAACGAACGAAGGCAGGCGATCTGCAGATGGGCGAAGTCCTGGCACACGCCCTTGCGAAGTTGAAGGAGCTCGTCCGGTGTGGTCTCGAGGGTGGTCACGCCCGCTTTGTACTCGAACCCTTGGAAGATCCGAGCCGTGAGGTCTCCGAGAACATCGATGAGGTGACGATCGGCGGTGAACGACTCTGCCGCAAAGGCCCGGACCGACGGTGACGTGGGGGCCGAAGGAGACTCGAGGAGGAACTGACGCGCGTCGATGACATCGGGATCGTCGGATTCGCGCACGAGCACGGCGGCCGACTCCCATGACGGCCCCGTCCCGAACGCCGGGAGCAGACGCACGGCAACATCCACCACGCTCGTGGTGGTCACGGTCAGCTCGGTGTGCGCGTCGAGAACCGAGAAGTTCGCGACGCGATTGCCGAAGAAATCGGTCCGTTCGTTATAGGAGTCCGGCTCGGGAGTGATCCCGACGCGGACATCGAGCACCCGTTGCGCTGATGTGTCCCGGGGCAGCAGATAGACCATCCCGTACGACGCCGACACAACTGATTCGTACACATACGACGTGCGATGCGTGACTTCGTAGGTCATGGTGAGCTCACCGCAGATCGGGTGTCCAACGACAGGCTGCGCTGGGGCATCTGATGGGTGAAGTGCGACGTCTCGATCGCACTCGCGCAGCGACGCAGCAACGCGTCGACGCGGCCGAGGAACTCGTCGAGATCATTCCGGCGCCCCTGCTCGTCGGTCACCGCCAGGCTGGCGGTGTCGGCGAGGTGCAACATCGTGGTCGTTTCGAGTACGAGCTTCGCGGCCGGCGACAGCCGATCGACCGCGGCGCGTCCGGCGGCGTCGGCCTCAGGCACGGGGAGAAGGGCAACATCGGCGGCGAGGCGATCAAGTTGGAACACGACCGACCGCGGATTGCCGGCGTCGAGCAGAAGCAGATCGAGCACCGTCTCGACCTGCGCCTGCGAGCGGTAGCGGCGGCGGTAGGTGATGATGCTCTCGGCCGTGGTGAGGACCGACTCCAGCAGCAGGCTGTCGGTAGCGGTGCCGTTGGCCGTGCGCAGGGTGGACCGCAGCAAGGCCACGAGCTGCAGAGCTCGTTCGATCCGGCGCCCGGCGTCCATGAAATGCCAACCCGGATCTCGCACCATCGATTCACTCGCCAGTCCTCCAAGGGCGAGCAGACTCTGCATCGACGCGCCAAGGGCCCGCTGCAGGGTGACGGGACGTTCGCCGGAGGGAAGCGTCGCTTCGTCGCGAAGCGCGAGGATCTCCCGGTCGAGGTTGCCGATCACGAGCCACGTGTCGTTGGAGAGTTGGTCACGCACGGCGTAGGCGGCGTCGAGGAGACGCATGATCGCATGGCTCAGCGTGCCCGGACGGTTGCCGTCGACGATCATCGCAAACAACTCGTTGCCTGGTGCGGAGCGAACCAGATCGTCGACGAACCCGGGATAAGCCGTAGTGACTTCCGTGAGCGAGCGCAGCAGGATGTCGAGGCAACTCGCCCCACCGGGGTTCGTCCCGCTCGCGAATTCGGTGCGCCGGTCGTAGATGACGCGGAGCAGTCGAACGGCGTCCTCGGCGCGTTCGGCGTAGCGGCCGAGCCAGAACAGGTTCTCCGCAGCGCGTGAGGGCATGGAGCCGACCGGGTCCATTGCCTCGACCGCCGGGCCAGCCTGCAGCCAGTAGCTCGTGGGCTTCTCCGGCTCCGACGCGAGCACCCACGCGTCTTTGGTCAGGGCGCCCGACTGGTTCGAGATCATAGCGCCCGAGTTGTCCGGCGCGACCCGCAACAGTCCACCGGGCATGACCACATACGAATCGGCGCGGGCAACCGCGAACGTGCGAAGAACGGAGTGACGGGCGTCGAAGCCCTGCGACGTGAGGGTAGGCGTCGTGGACATGGACACCGGCATCTGCGCACACCACATGTACGGCGAGGCATTGATACGTGCACGTAGTTCATCGAGCTCGGCGGTCGACTTCTCCCACCCAAGGATCGTGCTGTGGCCGACTCCTCGGGCGATCGGCTTCACCACGAGCGCCGCCAGGTTGGCAAGCACATGCTGTCGGCTCGTGTCGTCGCCACACCACCAGGTCTCGACCGAGGGCAACCGCGGCTCGCGTCCGGTGAGATGGGCGGCGATCGCCGGAAGGAACGCGAGGAGCGCAGGGCTCTCGACGATCCCGCTGCCGAGGGGATTCACGATGGTGACGGTCTGTCGCCGGGCCGCGTCGAGCAGACCGGGAACACCGAGGTGCGAGTCGGGCCGCAGTTCGAGCGGATCGCAGAACCAGTCATCGACGCGTCGAAGGATCACATCGACCGGCTCCAGGCGTCCGAGTGATCGCATCCAGACGCGGCCGTCCCGGGCGATGAGGTCGCCACCCTCCACGAGTGAGTACCCGAGATAGGACGCAAGGTACGCGTGCTCGAAGGCGGTCTCGCTCCACGGGCCCGGTGTGAGCACGACGACGCGCGGATCGTGGCGATTCGGCGACGACTCGGGGGCAGCATCGCGAAGCGCCGACCGCAGAGCACGGAAG
>JANPDB010000002.1:0-1791 GCA_031431255.1 Acidimicrobiia bacterium
GGAGAACGCGGCCAGCTCCTCGCCCGAGCGGGGCACGACGTGTGGGATCGCCTTCCCCGAATCACGTGCCCAACCTTCGTCGGCTCCGGTCGGTTCGACGCCATGGCTCCTCCCGCCAACGGTGCAGCCATCGCATCGCAGGTCCCCGACGCTCGGTACGTCGAGTTCGACGGCGGCCATGCGTTCTTCGTTCAGGACAAGACCGCCTGGCCCGCCGTCTACGACTTCCTCGCTGCGCCCTAAAAACCCGACGGCTCCACCGCTGCGCGTCGTCCGCTGGGCACCCGGGACCCACCGCGAGCCGGCACCACTCCGCGCACGACACCTTACCTTGTTCGTGAGCCCTGGTGAGTGATGCTGGGGTGGGAAGTCCGGTGGTGTCGGTATGGCTCTCTGCCCCTGCCCTTCGAGGGCTTGGGGGGTGTTGCCCCCGGCACTGTTGGGCACGCCGGTTCGCTCACGGGGACATGCGCTCGATCGCTCGTTCGTAAGGTGGATGCCGGGGTGCGTGCCCTTGGGCGGCCTTCCCGTGGATGCCAATTCGAGGGAGGAACATGACCGCAAGACCTGACGATGTGACCGTGTGGATTGGGCTGGATGTCGGCAAGGAAGAGCACTTCGCGGACGTGCTCGACAACGCCGGCGAGCGGCTCTTCGCCCGGTCCCTGCGCAACGACGAGAGCGACGTCACCGCCGTGATCGACCGTGCTGCCAAGCACGGCACGCCGGCACTGGTGATCGATCAGCCGGGATCGATTGCGCAACTCGCGATCGCTGTCGCGGTCGCCCGCGGGGTGCCGGTCGCGTACATCCCCGGGCTCGTGATGCGCCGTGCCGCGGACCTGTACCCGGGCGAGGCCAAGACGGACCGGAGAGACGCGTTCGTGATCGCGAACACCGCTCGGATCCACGCCCGCCAGATCCACTGGCTCGACACGACTAGCGACACCGCCCTCGAGGAACTTCGCGTCCTGAACGGCTACGACATCGACCTGGCCGCCGACGTGAACAAGACCACGAACCGGCTCCGCGACGCCCTCACCGCCATCAGTCCAGCACTGGAGCGGGTCCTGGGACAGCGACTCCACCAGGCCGGCCCTCGGCTTCTCCTCGCGAAATGGGCGACCCCGACGTCGTTGCGGGCCGCGGGACGAGGCAAGGTCACGAAGTTGCTGACCACGACGATGCCCCGTGTCGGCGAACGCGTGGCCGCCGAAGTGTTCGCTGCGCTCGACACCCAGACCCTCACGTTGCCCGCCGAGCGCGTGCTCGGCCAGGTCATCGTCGAGATCGCCGGCGAGCTCGAACGCCTCTACCAACGACGCGAACGCCTCGCCGTCCAGATCGAAGAGGTCTTCCGCTCTCACCCTTTCGGTGAAGTGCTCCTGTCGATGCCCGGCATCGGACCCCGCACAGGAGCACGCATCCTCGCCGAGATCGGCCACCCCGACCGGTTCGCGACCGGCGACAAACTCGCCGCCTACGCCGGCCTCGCCCCCGTCACCCGACAATCCGGCAAATCGATCAGCGGCGAGACCAAGTCCAGACGCGGGAACCACCGACTCAAGAACGCCATGTTCATCGCCGCGTTCGCGTCGCTCCGCTCCCCAGACTCGAAGGCGTTCTACGAACGCAAACGAGCCGAAGGCAAGAAACACAACGCCGCCATCGTCTGCCTCGCCCGCCGCCGCTGCGACGTCATCCTCGCCATGCTCCGCACCGGCCAGCACTACCACTCAACCCCTCCCTCCCGGCAAGAAGCCGCTTGACAACGAGACGGGGACACCCCCC
>JANPDB010000003.1:0-10576 GCA_031431255.1 Acidimicrobiia bacterium
ATCGCCGGAGTTCGGCTCTGCTCCTGCGGCGCCGCGGTGCTCCATGTTCTTCAGCGCCTCGATGCCCTGGCGGACGACCCCGTTCGATTTCACCCCCTTGATGTGGGCGACGAAACCGACACCGCACGCGTCCTTCTCGAAGCGTGGGTCGTAGAGCCCCTGCTTGGCCGGGAAGTCCGTGAACGGCAACATGACGTCGGCCGATGCTCTGACCCGGACCGCAGCGGCGGGCTTACGAGTGAGCGAGACGGGCGTTCCAGCCATGGACACAACCTTTCCGAGGACGAATGAGTGTGAGAGGTGAAATCGGACGACGGCCTTCGAAAAAGGGCGTCGCCAACGGCAACAACACAGGATTCGCTCCTCGGGACAACGCTGGCCCGACGAACTGGGAACGAGCGTAGCAAAGGCTCCGGCCAGGCTGTCGTGGAAATTCCGGGCGCAGCAGCAGCGGTGCTGCGAGCGGGAATCAGCTCAGCGCCGCGGTGATCCGTTCCAGCAGCTCGGAGAAGGTGTCGAGGGCCGGGAGCTGGGGGAACTGCTCTTGGACATTGGCCGGCGAATGGAACAGGAACCCGGCTTCCGCAGCCAGCAGCATGGAGGTGTCGTTGTACGAATCACCGGCCGCGATCACGCGGTAGTTCAGCGCCTGGAACCCGTGGACGGCGGCGCGCTTGGGATCGGGCATGCGCAGCCGATACCCGGTGATCCGGTCGTTCTCCACGATGAGGCGGTGACACAGGATCGTCGGCATACCGAGTTGGCGCATCAGGGGCTCGGCGAACTGCTCGAACGTGTCGGACAAGAGGACGACCTGCGTGCGGCTGCGGAGCTCGTCGAGGAACTCGACGGCACCGGGAAGGGGGGCCAGTCCGGCGATCACGTCCTGGATCAGCGACATCGTCAGCCCGTGCTTGGCCAGCAGATCGATCCGGTAGCGCATCAGCACGTCGTAGTCGGGCTCGTCGCGGGTGGTGCGACGGAGTTCCCCGATCCCCGTGCGCTCGGCGACCGCGATCCAGATCTCCGGGACGAGGACACCCTCGAGGTCGAGGGTGACGATTGTCTGGCGCAGCTCTCCCATGGCGTGCTCTGTGATAGTCGAAGTCGCGGTGCCTGAGCGAAGTGAACGGGTCGCCCATGGTTCCACCAACTGGAAAGCTTCGTGGCGTGACCGTGACTCTTTCGCTCGACGACGTCGAGACGCTGGCCCGCCGCGTGCTCCTGGCCAGCGGCGCCTCACCTCTTCAGGCAGGCTCGACCGCCCGCAGCATCCGAGAAGGCGAGGCCGACGGCATTCGCAACGTGGCGCTCGGCTACCTGCCGACCTATGCCGACCATCTGGCGTGCGGCAAGGTCGTGGGCGGTGCCGTTCCGGTCCTCAGCCGACCCCGACCCGCCGTTGTTGCCGTCGACGCCCGTCACGGGTTCGCCCACCCAGCGTTCGAACTCGGAGCGCCCGTCGTGGGCGACGTTGCCCGCTCGCTCGGCATCGGCCTGCTGACCATCTCGCACTCGTATTCGGCCGGCATCCTCGGCTGGTTCGTCGAACGGCTCGCCGACCACGGCCTCGTCGCCCTGATGTTCGCAAACTCGTCGTCCACCATGGCTCCGTGGGGCGGCAAGGTGCCCTTCTTCGGGACCAACCCGATCGCCTGGGCCGTCCCGCGCGGCGACGGTTCGGCACTGGTCGCCGACCTCTCGTCGTCGGCCGTTGCGTGGGTCACCGTCAACGACGCGGCAGCTTCCGGGCGACCGATTCCGCTCGGGTGGGCACTCGACACCGACGGAGAACCGACCACCGACGCAGCTGCCGGACTGGCCGGGACCATTGCTCCATCGGGCGGCCACAAGGGGTCGGCGCTCGCCCTGCTCGTCGACCTTCTCGCCGGTGGACTCACCGGGTCATCGTTCTCGTTCGAGGCGTCGGGGTTCGGCGGCAACGCCGGCGGACCGCCCGACGTCGGTCAGGCGTTTCTCGTCATCGACCCCTCGGCGACGGCTGGTCCGGGCTTTGCCACGCGGGTCGAGGAGGAGTTGGCGGCGATGACGGCGCAGCCGGGAGTCCGACTGCCCGGGGCACGCCGGATCGCCAACCGCGCACTGGCAGCCGCTTCGGGGGTGGAAGTACCCGACGAGCTCTTCGCGCTGCTCTCGTCGTACGCCGAGAACGGTTCTCCGGCTGCCCGCTCCGGCGCATAGGGATCGCCCGACAGCGCCAGATCGCCCGCATCGGGCATGCTCGTCGCCCGCTACGGCCATTTCCCGCCATTTCCGGGCCCAAAACGGAGTTAGCGGGCGATGAAACACCGGTTTGCCGGCGATAGAGCCCGCATCGAGTCCCGACCGGCCGCCGCACGCTCAGGCTCAAGGTTCGGGCCCGCTGAACCGATGTTCAGTACGTGACGTCAGCTGCCCCCGCCGCCACTCCATCCACTCGTGCCGTCCCGACGACGACGCCCGGATGGTTGACCAAGGTCCGTCCGGCGACGGCCGGACGCGTACTGGTCCTCACGGCGATCGCATCGGCCGCCGCCGATCCCGTCGTCGACCCGGACTCGTTCTGGCACCTCGCCACCGGCAAGCTGATCCTGAACACCCGCGAGATCCCGAAGTCGGACCCGTTCTCGTGGACGGCTCCCGGCCGGAATTGGATCGCCCATGAATGGCTCACCGAGATCCTGTTCGGCCTCCTCCACGCCGTGGGGCGCTGGCCGGCGCTCGTGGCCTACGCGGTCGTCACGATCACCGTCTCGTGGGCAATCGTCGCGGGAACGTGCCGTCGGCTCGGTGCCGGCGCCGGTTGGACGAACGCCATCACGCTCCTCGCCGCGCTGTCGTGTCTGCACACGTGGGGGGCACGACCGCAGATGCTGTCGCTCCTCTTCGGGGCGATCTATGCGGATCTCTTCGTGCGGGCCTGGCAGGGACGGCCGAAGCTTCTGTGGTGGTGCGTTCCGATCATGCTCGTCTGGTGCAACGCACACGGCGGCTACATGTTCGG
This sequence comes from Acidimicrobiia bacterium, assembly GCA_031431255.1. Taxonomy (GTDB): domain Bacteria; phylum Actinomycetota; class Acidimicrobiia; order Acidimicrobiales; family JANYDT01; genus JANLQX01. Next base: position 3,005 of record JANPDB010000003.1, read on the forward strand.
GATCGCTTCGCTCCTCCTGTTCGTGTGCGGTCTTCTCGCCGAGCGTGTCGCTACACGGGTCCTCCCGGCATTGCGCAGCGGCGCGGACGCGGTTTCGTCGGACCTCCTTCGGCATGGCTTGTTCGCCCTGTTCGCCACGATCGCCATCTCCCTAGTCAATCCCAACGGCATCGACGGGTTCCTCTACCCGTTCTCCTACCTCGGCGACAACGCATCGACCCGCTACATCGAGGAATGGTTCTCCCCGACATTCGCCCGCCTGCAGTGGTGGCCGTTCTTCGCGTTGCTCGCGCTCGCTGCCGTCGCGGCTTGGAAGATGCGCCGCTCGATGCCGATCTATGCCGTCGTCGGCATGGCGATCTACGGCGCACTCGGGGTCCAGTCTGTCCGCAATATCACCCAGTTCTCGTTCTTCGCCGCGCCGTTCCTCGCGCTCTCACTCACCGGCGCGTCAAGCGCGGTTCGGGCCAAGAACGTGGCCAACGGTCGTTCACCATCTTCATCACCCGGCGCCGTTTCGGCCGTTCTCCCGATGGCTGCTTTGATCAGCGCCATCGGCATCGGCGCGCTGGGACTGGTGAACCTCTCGCCACAGGCGACGGCCAACGCACAGGCGAACGAGTTCCCGGCCGCGGCGTCGCGATACCTGCGGGCGAACCCGACGACCAACCTGTACAACCAGTACGACTGGGGCGGGTACCTCCTCTGGTCGCTCAAGCAGCCCGTCGGCATCGATGGCCGGCCAGACATGTACGGTGATGCGTTCGTCGATCGCTACGTCGCGACATGGAACGCCAGGCCCGGCTGGGAGAAGAACATCGAGAACGCCGACGTGCGTTCTGTTCTCGGACGACCGGACGCACCCCTCGTCACCAAGCTACGGGCACGTTCGACTTCGTGGCAGGTGGCCTACGAGGATCGCCAGGCGGTGCTCCTCGTGAAGCTTCCTTAGCGGAATCGCTGTCCGCGTCGGTCGGTTGCTGGCGCCACACGACCCTGACGAGCGTCAGCGGAGTGAACGAACGCTGCGTCCGATCCGACGCACCTCGACCATCATCCGCAGCGAGTCACGCACCGGGCGCACCTTCGATCCCGGCTGGTGGGTCCAGCGGACGGCCATTTCGTCGATGGAGTATCCCGCCGCCCGAGCTCGCAGGAGCACCTCGACATCGAAGGAGTACCCGTCGGTCTCGAGGGCCTCGAAGAGCGACATCGCCACATCGCGACGGAACACCTTCAACGCACACTGCGGATCCCTGACGCCAGTGGGGGCGACGAATTCGGTCAGACGGCGGAAGACCAGTGAGGCGAAGCGTCGCAGACGGGGTTGTGTCGCCGGGTCGACGACACGCTCGCCGACGACGATGTCGCCGCGGGTGAGGTGGAGTCGGTTCAGCGCTCGGCGGATCTCGAGGGGGTCGAGCGACAGGTCGGCGTCCACGAAGCCGACGTAGGGAGTCTTTGCATTGAGAACCCCCGCTCGCACCGCGCCGCCCTTGCCCAGATTCGAGTGCAGGGCGAGCACCGACGAATGCCGCAGTCCGAGCTCCGCGAGGCAGGCAGTTGCGACATTCACGGTTTCATCGTTCGATCCGTCATCGACGAGCAGCAATTCGTAGCCATCGAGGCCGGCCTCGTGCAAGGCCATGATCGACCGGGTGATGCGGTCGGCTTCCCGGAACATCGGGATGATGAGGGTGAACGTCGTCTTGGTGCGGCCACCGACCTCGTCCTCGGCGAACCGGATCCGCTCGGTGACGTACGACGGCGTCGGACGGTTCGGGCGCGCCTTGGCAGGCGCATTCCGACGCTGAGCACTCACCACAGATAGTTCTTCGGCGCCCATTCCGCTCAGGTTGAGCGTCCGTCCGCCGAAAGAAGTGGCCGCCCTCGCACCAGACCACGACCGGCACGCCGCCCTTGGCCTGTCGTCGGCAACCTCGCCGGCTCACCGACTAGATGTCCACCCGTGAACCGATTTCGATCGTTCGGTCGGGTGGCAGTTCGAAGTACGCGCCGACGTCGGCGGCGTTGCGGTTCATGAGCGCGAACAGATGCTCACGCCATGGAGCCATACCGTGTCGGTCGGAGGACTGCACCGTCTCTCGCCCGAGGAAGTAGTACGTGCTCACGGGATCGATCGAGAGGTGAAGTTCGAGGTCACGGGCGACCGGCGTCCGTTCCATGAATCCGTAGTGGAGCACGACTTCAGTGATCCCCCCAGAGTGCTTCACCGCCTCGACCCTTCGCGCCGGGAGTACGGTCGGCCGACCATCGGTTTCCACCGTCACCACGTACACGGAAGCGTGCAACAAGCCGTTGGCCCGCATGTTGGCGATCATGCTCGGCGGCACCAGGCCCCGTTGAGAGAAGAAGTAGACACCGGAACCGTCAGGGCGTCGAAGCGCCGATTCTGGTTGCTCGCAGATGTTCGCGGCCAGGCGGTCGAGCGTCGTGCGACTGACACGAAGTCGAGCGTGGACCAGCGAGCGCCCGGTCTTCCACGTGGTCAGGAAGGAGAAGACGACGACCCCGACGACGAGCGGAAACCAACCACCTTCGGGAATCTTGAACATGTTGGCGAGGAGGAAGGCCCCTTCGATGAACAAGATGAAGCCGGCGACAGACCAGACCGCAACACGGGACCAACCCCAGTGCACCTGGGCGTACGCCGCGAACAGGATCGTGGTGATGAACATCGTGCCGGTGACGGAAAGTCCGAAGGCGGCGGCCATGGCTGCCGATGATCCGAACGCGATCACGAGCCCGAGGCACGCGACCATCAGCGACCAGTTCACGAACGGCAGATAGATCTGGCCGTGTGAGGTCGACGACGTGTAGATGACCCTCGTCCGCGGCGCATAGCCCAGTTGGATGGCCTGATAGGTGATGGAGAACACGCCGGAAATCAGCGCTTGGGAAGCAATGATCGTCGCCGCTGTGGCCAGGAGGACCATGGGCAATCGAAGCGAATCAGGGGCCAGGAGGAAGAAGGGGCTTTCGATCGCCGTCGGGTCACGGAGAAGGAGTCCGCCGATGCCCAGGTAGGTCAGGAGAAGCGAAGGCATGACGAGACCGAACCACCCGAGGGTGATCGGTTTGCGTCCGAAATGGCCCATGTCGGCGTAGAGCGCTTCGCCACCGGTGACGACCAGGAACAGCGAGCCCATCGAAAGGAACCCTCTGGTGGTGTTGGTGGTGAAGTAACGAACGGCATGGATCGGGTTGATCGCGTTGAGCACCTCCGGCGTCTGGCGAATGCTCCGCACACCGAGTACGGCCATCACTCCGAACCACACCAGCATGACCGGACCGAAGACTCGTCCGACCTTGCCGGTGCCGAAGCGCTGAATGGCGAACAGACCCACGAGGATCGCGAGAGAAATCGGAACGACGGCGCGCTGGAGGCCGGGTCGGACCAACTCGGCGCCTTCAACGGCGGACATCACACTGATCGCCGGCGTGATCATTCCGTCGCCGAAGAGCAATCCCGTTCCGAACAATCCGAGGATCACGAGGGGGCGACCCGACCGACGGCGATTGTCAGCCGAGTCCTTTCCTGCTGTGACGAGCGCGGTGAGGGCGAGAATTCCGCCCTCACCGTGGTTGTCGGCTCGCATGACGAGCACGACGTATTTGACGGCGATGATGATGAACAGCGTCCACACGACGATCGAAATCGCGCCGAGCACGTTGACCTGCTCGACCACGAGACGGTGATGGCGGTTTTCGAAGGCTTCCCGGATCGAATACAGCGGGCTCGTGCCGAGATCGCCGTAGACGATCCCGAGCGCGCCCAAGGCCAGCGCGACCGTTCCCGCCTGCCGCCCGAGGTGACCCGGGGCACCCGAGGCTGTGTGGTCGTGCCCCTCTGAACTCCCCATCACCGAATCCTCACCCGTTGATCCTCTCGCAGAGGCGGACATCGGAGCGGGCTCACCCGAGAAGCGGTGGCCGACGACACACGAAACAGACGCCGCCCCGCTGACGGCTTCGCGGCGACGTCCACTACGGTCGATACACGTGTCGTCGACCGTTCGTACCGAGATAGCCGTCGTCGGTGCCGGCCCCGCCGGTGCGGCGGCGGCGATCGCCCTGGCCCGTGCCGGTCGCGAGGTCAAGGTGTTCGACAAGGCGACGTTCCCGCGCGACAAGTGCTGCGGCGACGGCCTCACCGCCGGCGCGCTCCGCCGTCTCGATGCGTTGGGCCTCGACCCCGGCACGATCCCCAGTTGGACATGGGTCGACGACGTCCAGATCACTCCGCCGAGCGGACGGCGAAAGACGTTCCCTCTCCCCCGTGGCCTTGGACGGTTCGCCGCGGTCGCCACTCGGGTGGAACTCGATGCCGCCCTGGTCGAGTTGGCCCGCAAAGCCGATGCGGTGGTCCACGAAGGACACGCTCTCACCGAAGCACGCCAACACCACGGTGTCGTCCGTCTCACGTTCGAAACACCCGACGGGCCGATCGACGTGCACGCCGAGCATGTGATCGCCGCCGACGGCATGTGGTCGCCTACGCGGAAGCTGCTCAACGTCGGCTCACCCGCAGACCACACGACGCCGTATCTCGGCGAGTGGCACGGCTACCGGCAGTATGTGGGCAACGTCCACACCAGCGCTTCACGCGACCTGTGTGTCTGGTTCGACCGAGACATCATCCCGGGATACCTGTGGTGCTTCCCCTTAGCCGACGGACGGGTCAATCTCGGCTTCGGTGTCGAACGTCGTGGCGACGTGAAGACCAAGGAGATGAAGGGCCTGTGGGAGACCCTCCTCACCCGCGACTACCTGCAACCGGTACTCGGCCCGAACCCGGTCTTCGAGGGAACACCGCGGGCATGGCCGATCCCCTGCGCGCCGAGCCATGCCGCCCTCGCGGACGGACGTGTCCTCTTCGTCGGCGATGCCGCTCGGGCGTGCGATGTGCTCACCGGCGAAGGAATCGGACAGGCGTTGCAGACGGGTTCGATGGCGGCCGACGCGCTTCTCCGCACACAGGGCTTTGCCGAGGCAGCCGACGACTATCGACGCGAAGTGCTCCATCACCTCGGGCCCGACCACCGCATGGCGTCGACCCTCGAGCGGATGATGCGCGTTCGCCTGATCGCCGACGGCGCTGTCGCCATTTCCGGATCGACGGACTGGACCCGGCGGAACTTCGCGCGCTGGCTGTTCGAGGATTATCCCCGTGGCATCGCCCTCACCCCGCGACGCTGGCGGCGCGGCCTGATGAGCGGGCCCGGGGCCTTCCGCGACAGCTGACGCGAGCTGATCAGCGCTTCGGGGTAAACGTGAGCCAGAGCTCGCGGAGGCCGTGGAGCACGTAGCTCGGCTCGTATTCGAACGTGTTCCGGCCGGGAGCGAACGCGATGTCGTCGAGGCGTGACAACAGGGTCTGCACAGCGATACGTCCCTCGGTACGGGCGAGTGTCGCCCCGATGCAGTAGTGCGGTCCCTGACTGAAGGCCAGGTGCTGTTTGGCGTTCTCGCGACCGAGATCCATTGCGTCGGGCTCGGGGAACTTCCGCTCGTCGCGGTTGCCGCTGGCGTAGAGCACCCAGAGATGCGAGCCCTTGGGAATCGGACACCCGCCGATCTCGGTGTCCACATTCGCCTGCCGATAGAGGCCCTGCACCGGGGTTTCGAGGCGCAACGCCTCGTCTACGGTCTGATCCGCGAGAGACGGGTCGGCCCGCAACGCGGCCATCGCCGACGGGTTGTCGACGAGGAGGCGCATCATCGAGGCGATGAGTTTGGTGGTGGTTTCATTCCCGGCGACGAGGAACTGGGCGAACATCGAGAGCATCTCGGGAACCGACAGCTCGGTCTCGGTCCCGTCTGCCTCCTTGATGCGCGACTGCACCACGTCGGTGATGAGATCGTCCTTCGGATCGGTGCGCCGCTGCTCGATCTTCTCGGTGAAGTAGTCGGCGAACTCGACCTGGACCCGCACGTATTCGGCGATCTGCTCCATGCTCGGCTTGTGGTTGCCGACCAGGACGACGAGCACGTCGCTCCACTGCTTGAACGTGGCAAGGTCCCGGTCCTCCACGCCCAGCGCCATTGCGATCACGGTGAGCGGAAGGCCGACGGCGAACTCCTTGACCAGTTCGACCTCACCGCGGTCCTCAAACGAATCGATCAACGCGTTCGCGATCGACGCGATCTCCGCTTCCATGGCGCCGACCCGCTTCGGGCCGAACGCGGTGTTGACCAGGCGCCGCTGTCGACCGTGGTCAGGCGGATCCGCCGAGAGCAGCACCGCGGAACTCCGGGAGAACGCCTTGCCGACCATCGCCGCCATCTCCGGCGAGCTCGCCGCCACCTCCCCCACCCGCGCCATCAACGCCGCTCCGGCATGCGGGCCGGTCGGCATACGGGAAGAGAACCGCACAGGATCGCGGACGATCTCGAGCACGTCATCGAAACGAGTGACGGCGTAGCAACCGGTCTCCTCGATGAAGTGCACCGGCGCGGCGTCACGCATCGGCCGGAAGACGCCGTGCGGACACGCAACCGCCCGGGGGTCGAGGTCGAGGAGTTCGGCGAGGCCGACTCCCGTCGTATCACCGTTCGTGTCGTTCATGAGGGGACCCTTCCGCTCGCGCCGGGCAACACCGAACCGTCGTTCGTGTCGATCATGACGAGATCCTTCCACTCCGTGCGCGTCAACACCGAACCGAATCCCGGGACGGAGCCGCGAGCCACCAGCGGTGTTGTCCGGCGAGGGATCCCAGAGTGACGTTTGTTACGTTGACAGAGGTACGGTAGCTCTGTTCTAGTAACATTGTTACCTTCTCCAATCGGAAGGACCAACGAAAGGCCCCCCATGTTCTCCAACTACGGAACCCACGACACCTCCGCCACGATCGCTGCTCTCATCGTCCCGACATCCCGCGAAGCTGCGGCACGTTTCCGCACCCTCGAGGCGGAAGCAACCTTCGGCGCCGAGGTCCGCCGTGCCCGGCTCGCCACTCGGACGCTCCGCCGCACGCAGAAGTCCCGCCGCACGGTCTCCACCGATGTCCGGTCGACCCGCTCCGCACTGGCCGGCTGAGGCCCACGATGCCCGCATCCTTCGCCCGCCTCATCGTCGCCCGGCGACGCATCGTCCTCGTCGTCGCCATCGTCCTCGCGGCGCTCGCCGGCGCCTTCGGCGGCTCGGTCGCCAAGAACCTCTCCAACGGCGGTTTCGACGACCCCACCTCGGAATCGAGCGCCGCCAAGGAGCTCATCGAAACCCAGTTCGGCGCAGGATCGCCGAACCTGGTGCTCCTCGTCACTGCCAAGGACGGGTCGGTCGATTCCCCCGCCAGCGTTGCTGCCGGCACGGCATTGACCAAGGAACTCGAAGGGGAGCCCGGGGTGTCCGGCACGGCGAGCTACTGGTCGCTGCAGGCGCCGCCGTTGAAGTCGAACAACGGAGCTGAAGCCCTCGTGCTCGCCCGGATCACCGGCAACGAAGACGCCGTCCGGGAACGAATCGAAGAGATCTCGCCCCGCTTCACCCGGGCCGGACCGGATGCCCCGCTTTCCGTCGAGGTCACCGGCCAGGCTGAGGTGTTCCGC
>JANPDB010000004.1:0-6517 GCA_031431255.1 Acidimicrobiia bacterium
AGCCTGCGCTCCAGCGGGCCATGCCGTTCGATCCTGGTCGAGCGCGACCCGGTATGCCGTGATCAGCAGATGCGCCTGCGCTCCGCTGTCGGCCAAGTCCGCGGACGCCGTGACATCGGGATGGCTCTGCCAGATCAGGTGACGGAACGCCGCCCGGACGTCTTCCTCGGCCGGCTCACCCCGCAGCCCAAGGAGAGAGAGTGCTTCGGCGTGCTCCATGTCCGAAACCGTCCGGGCTCAAGAACCGGTTCGTTTGAGGGTGAGTTGCACCTCGAGGGTGCCTGTCTTGCCGACCGTGACGAACGGCGGCTTGCTCGGGTCCTCGATCTCGAAGTCGGCGAAGGTGATCAGCGTCGTGGCGAGAACCTCGATCCCCTCCCCGTTGCGTCGGGCCTGGACGTCGAGCGTGACGGGCTTGTCCACACCGTGGAGGGAGAGGGTCCCGTTCGCGGACGCGGTGACAAGAACACCGTCCGCCGGAATCGAACCCAGCGAGATCGGCTGGGAAAGCGCGAACGTCGCCACGGGGAACTCGTCGGTCTGGAGCAGGCGGGTGTGCACCTGGTTGTCACGACGACTCTGGTCGCTCTTCAACGTACTGAGGTCCACGTTGAACTCGGCCGCGGAGACGTCCGTCCCTGCGAGGGTGAAGCTGCCATCGACGGTCTCGGTGCGCCCGACGCCTTCGGACGCCTGGCCGTTGAGCGTCTCCTTCACCCGATAGCCGGCCACTGAGGGGGTCGTGACGACCCAGTTGCCGTCGGTGGCGAGATCCCCGGAGGATGATCCCTCTGTCGATGATGCTTCCGTGGGGGATCCGCTCTCGCGGTTCTTGTCGAGGTTGTCAAAGGTCAGGCGAGGCGCCGGGTCGTTGATGAAATGGATGTACACATAGGGAACGGCGACGACGCCGATGCCGACGGCGGCCACCAGGCCGATCAGGAGAAGCCACCAGCGACGACGAATCCAACCCATGACGGTCAACGTAGCGGCCGCAGGCACCCGACCGTTGGTTTTCGCTACTTGGCGAAAACGACGAGGAACTCCATGAGGCCGGCCGGTTCCACGGTGATCTGCCCGGCAAAACCGGGGTCAGGGATGTTCCAGTCCGACCACGTGAGCGGCAGCGAACCGGCGACTTCGATCTTCCCGGCCTTGAGGCGGGCCTGGACGTCGACGTCCACCGTCTTGGTGACGCCGTGCATCGTCATCTCGACGCTGCCCTTCTGCTTCACCACGACGCCCTCGGCGGGCGCATTCCCGAAGGAGATCGGCCTGAGCAGCTTCAGGGTCGCGGTGGGGAACTTGGCGGTTTCGAGGATGCGTCCCTGCACCTGGTTGTCACGGCGGGACTGGTCGCTCGCGAGCTTGGTCATGTCGGCGGTCAGCGCCACGGCGCTCACGTCGGTGCCGGCAATGGTCAACGTGCCCGTTACGGCGTTGGTCTGACCAGCAGCCTCGCCCTTCTGACCGAACAACACCTCCTTCGCCCGGTAGCCGACCTTTGATTCCGCCGTCGGCTTCCAGACTCCGTCGAGTGTCGTTGCCGACGCGGTCTTTGCGGCACGTGCCCAGACGAGCTTGCCGGCGCGCTTGGTGCAGGTCAGTGTGCCCGACTTGGCGCCCTCGGGCTTACACACTGCGCCTGACTTGGCAGTTGCCGCGAACGACGGGGTGGCCGTGACGACCGCCAGCGGAAACGCCAGGCCGAGGGCGATCAATCGGGACACTCGATGCATGGGGGAAACCTTCCGTAGGGGTGTCGGTCGGCCAAACACTGCTGGCGCCTCCGTGAGAGCGCGATGAAGACCCATCCGGCGAGCGCCGTGGAGTTCACTACAGTTGACAGTCCACTCCTGCCCGGGTGGCGAAATGGCAGACGCAGCGGACTCAAAATCCGCCGCCGCAAGGCGTGCCGGTTCAAGTCCGGCCCCGGGCACCACACAACGATCGCCTTTCGGCAAGCGACGGCCGGTATGAGCATGACCAACGAGATTCTGGGCGGAGTAGTGACTCCTCGCAAACCCCGGTGGCGGATCAGCCGGAGACACCGAGTTGGCCGAGGGTGAGTTGAATGTGCTGGCGGGCGTAGCGGACGGCATCGGCGAGTTCCATGGCCGCGCCGACCGCAGCCCATTCGTCAAAACGTGATTCGCCGAGCATGGTGCGCAGTTGCTGGATGCGCTCCGGCCAGTCGGTCACCATGACGGTGCTCGTGTGGAGCGTGGTCGTGCCGTAGAGAGTGGCGGCAGTCTCCGGTTGACCGTGCCGGTCGAAGAACAGGGCGAGGTTGGCGAGCGTGACGGCCAGGTTGCCGATGTTGCCCGACTGGTGGCACGAGTCGATGGCAATGTCGAACAGTGCCAGCCCCTGATCGAGCGTTCCGTGGGCCGCCTCGAGGCCGGCCGCGTCACGGGCGATGACCGCCTCCCACAATGGGAGTCGGTGCTGTCGCACGTACAGCAGTCCTTCGCGGTAGGTGGCCAGCGCGCGAGCTGGCTCGGAATCGGCGAACGCTTGGCCGAACCCGTTGATGGCGTAGGCGACCATCCACGGGTTGCCTCGGGCACGGGCCGAGGCCAGCGTGTCCGGGGCGATTGCTCTGGCTTCGGCTGCCCGCCCGACAGCTGGCAGTGCATAGGCCATTCCGCAGCGACCGCTGAGGCCGGCCAGCCCGGACTCCGCCGACTGGGCGATGCTGATCTCCAGGAAGCGGTCGATGCGACCGGCGTAGAGATGACCGGTGGCCTCATTTGCTTGGCTCCACCCGTGTTCGAAGGGGTCGTAGCGGGGGTCAACCTCCAATGCGACTGCGACCTGCGCGTAGCCGACGGCTTCCTCGGGACGACCTGTCTGCGCACACAGTGCCGCGGCGGAGTAAAGCCGCGGCAGTTGGGCGAGGTCGGCTGCCGTCGCCGCGGGCAGGAGCTCCTCGGCCCATCCGACCGGCTCGTAGCGCTGCAAGCTCCAGGCGGGAATAGCGGTGTTGGCGGCAATCGCGGTGGCCGTTTCCAGGTCTCCTTGGTCGGCAGCCCATCGGAATCCCGCACGGAGGTTGGCGAACTCGACGTCCGCCCAGTCGGTGCCCTCGCGTTGGCGTGGCCCGTCCCAAAGGTCGAAGTGGGCGAAAGCCTGGGCGGCGAAGTGGCGGGCGTGACGATCTCGAACCTCACCGATCGTCCCGGTCGCCCCGAGCTGGTCCTCGGCGAATTGACGGATCGTCTCCAGCAAGCCGTACCGGGTGCGCCCACCCACCTGAGCGGTGGTCACCAACGACTTGCGGACCAACGAATCCAGCAGATCCAACACCTCATACTCATCGAGGCCGCCACCGATGACCTCAGTCGCTCCGGCAAGGTCGAACCCGTCGGCGAACACCGAACAGCATCCCAACACCATCTGCTCGTCCGGCGTCAACAGGTCATAGGACCACTGCACCGCCTGGCGCAGCGTCTGATGACGTTCCAACCCGCGGCGCGACCCCGACAACAACCGGAAACGGTCATTCAACCGGGCCAACACCTCGGCCGGGTTCATCGACACCATCCGCGCCGCCGCCAACTCGATCGCCAGCGGGATGCCGTCGAGTCGACGACAGATCTCCACCATTGCCGACGCGTCGGGCCCATCGTCGGTCGTGAACCCCGGCTTGACCGCACGGGCCCGCTCGACGAACAAGTCCACCGCCGCCGAACCCACCCCTGCGCCAACGCTCAACGACGGTACCGGCCACAGATGCTCCGCTCCGACCCGCAACCCCTCACGCGATGTTGCGATCACCGACACCGTCTTCGTGCGGGCCAACACCGTCTCCACCATCTCGGCCGCCGCGTCCAACACGTGCTCACAGTTGTCCAACACCACCAACAGCCGCCGACCCGCCATTGCCTCCGCCACGCTCTCCGTCACCGTGCGCCCCGCCTGCTGCGTGATCCCCATGGCCGTCGCCACCACGTCAGGCACCGCCGCCGGATCACCCACCGGGGCCAACTCGACCAACCACACCCCATCGCCGAACTCCGGGACCAACTCCGCCGCCACCTGCACCGCCAGGCGTGTCTTGCCGACACCACCGACGCCCGTCAGCGTGACCAGACGATGCGCTCGAACGAGCCCGGCGACCTCGCCCACCTCGACGTCGCGACCCACGAACGACGTCGACTGCACCGACAGATTCCCCGGCACCGCATCGAGCGTCCGCAGGCGGGGGAAATCGCCACCAAGACCGTCCGCACGCACCTGGAACAGACGCTCCACGCCGGTCAGGTCCCGCAAGCGATGTTCACCCAGATCCACCACGTCAACCCCGGCAACCAGCCCGGCCGTCGACGCACTCAACAACACCTGGCCACCGTGACCGACCGCCATGACGCGAGCAGCGCGATTCAACGCCGGACCGAAGTAGTCGTCGCCCCGCTGCTCGGCCTCCCCCGTCGCGATTCCCATCCGCACCGGCAACTCGAGCGTCTGCTGGGCTGCCACTGCCGCATCCACCGCACTCCGAGCAGACGCAAACGCCGCACACACCCCGTCACCGGTGTGCTTGAACAACCACCCGCCGTTGCCTTCCACCGCCAACCGCAACACCTGGTCATGCGCCGCCAACGCCGCCCGCATCGCGTCGGCATCGGCTTCCCATCGACGGGTCGAACCCTCGATGTCGGTGAACAGGAAGGTCACCGTCCCCGACGGCCTCTGCTCAACGCCCATACCGGATACTCGCACACCGAGCGCCCCCAAGGTCGGCCCCACGGCTCGGCAACGCGGGCGCGACCGCAGCGAAGACACCAGCATGTAACGCGCGGCGCCTCGCCAAGGTCTTAGATAGAGCTGCGACTGTTGGCATCGTGCCGTCGGACGTTTGGGAGCTCGAATGACTGCGACAGGACAGCTGGCCTTCACGTTCCCCGGGCAGGGTTCCCAGAAGCCCGGCATGGGTCAGCCGTGGATGGACCATCCGTCGTGGGAGCTCGTCGACGAGGCGTCCGACGCCTGCGGCCGCGACGTCGCCAAGTTGCTGCTCGATGCCGACGCCGACGAGCTGAAGCTCCCCCGCAACACCCAGCTGGCCACGTTCATGCTGTCGATGGTTGTCCTCGACGCCATCGAGCGCACCGGCCTCGAGCCAGCCATCGTGGCCGGGCACAGCCTCGGTGAATACACCGCCCTCACCGCCGTCGGCGCCATCGACTTCGCCGACGCCGTCAACCTGGTGTCGACCCGCGGCGAGGCCATGCAGGACGCCGCCGACATCAACCCCGGCACCATGGTGGCCCTCCTCGGCATCGAAGACGACGACGCCGACGCCGCCTGTCGACGAGCCGATGGCGACGCCTGGGTCGCTAACTACAACGCTCCCGGTCAGATCGTGATCGCCGGAGAGGTCGGCGCCCTCGAACGGGCGGGTGCTGCGGCCAAGGAGCTCGGCTGCAAACGGGTCATGCCGCTCGCTGTGGGCGGCGCGTTCCACACTCCCTACATGGCTCCGGCCCGCGATCGCCTGCGGGCCGCGCTCGCCAGCGCCCGACTCACCGACCTCACGGTGCCCGTCGTCGCCAACATCGACGCGAGGGCCCACGTCCTCGCCGCCGATTGGGCCACCCTGCTCTCCGCCCAGCTCGTGTCGCCGGTGCGGTGGAAGCAGTCGGTGCAGACCATGGCCGACACCGGCATCAGCACCTTCATCGAGCTCGGACCGGGCAGCGTGCTCACCGGCATGGCCAAGCGGATCGTTCCTGACGCCCGGGCCATCTCGGTGTCGACGCCCGACGACGTGGATCGTCTCCTCGAGCTCCTGCAGGGTTCGGCGGCGGCACCGCTTGCCCGCCACCACGAGGGTGAGCATCTCTCGATGACCGTCCGCATGGTCGTGAGCCCCGCCGCCGGCATCTTCCAGCCGGTTCCCGGCATCGCCACCGGTTCCACGCTCGCCGTCGGCGGGTTGCTCGGGCACATCGGCGACACCGAGGTCCGCTCCTCGTTCGCCGGACAGGTGTCTGGCATGATCGCCGTCGCCGGAGAACGCGTCACCGCAGCACAACCGATCGCCTGGCTCGACCTCTTCCACGGCAGCTGACCGACTGCCACGCGTGTTCGCCACTCCTCTTGCTGATCCAAAGGACGCACCGATGACCCTCAACCACGCAGCGGGAACCGGACACCGCGTGTCCGGACCGATTTCGGATCGTCAGCCATGAGCCCCCGAAGCGGCGTGATCACCGGCATCGGCATCGCCGTGCCCGACACCGTCGTCACCAACGTCGACCTCGAGAAGCTGATGGACACCAACGACGAGTGGATCGTCGAGCGGACAGGCATCCGTGAGCGGCGCTGGGGCGATCGCGGACCCTCGTCGCTTGCCACCGAGGCGTGCCGGAAGGCCATGGACAACGCCGGTGTCGGCCCGGCCGACATCGACCTGCTCATCCTCGCCACCTGTTCGCCGGAATTCACCCTGCCGGGAAGTTCAGCTCAGGTGCAGCACGACCTCGGCCTCAAGTGCGGCGCCTTCGATCTC
>JANPDB010000005.1:0-16360 GCA_031431255.1 Acidimicrobiia bacterium
ACAGCTGCCGGGGCATGGGGCAGCGTGGCGCTGCAGACCTTCGGCGGACCGGCCGGGCAGATCGCCGTGATGCACCGAGAGATCGTCGAAGAGCGGCGTTGGGTCGGCGAGGAGCGATTCCTCCACGCCCTCTCCTACTGCACGCTGCTCCCCGGCCCTGAGGCCCAACAACTGGCCACGTACCTCGGTTGGCTCCTCAACGGAACAGCCGGCGGGATTCTTGCGGGATCGCTCTTCGTGCTGCCCGGCTACATCGCCATCATGGCGCTGTCACTGCTCTACGCCGGTTTCGGTGACACGACGTTTGTCGACGCAGTGTTCGCCGGTGTCGCGCCCGCGGTGCTCGCCATCGTGGCCCAGGCGGTTCGGCGGATCAGCGGGCGGGCGCTCGTCAATCCGTTCCTCATCGCCGTCGCGATCGGTTCATTCGTCGCGCTCGCGTTGTTCGCCGTCCCGTTTCCGTTCGTCGTGTTCGGATCTGCGCTTATCGGATTCGTCGGGGGACGCATCCGGCCGGGTCTGCTTGCGCCACGAATCCGAAAGTCGCCGGCGCAGACCGGACGTGTGGCCGAGAGCGTTCGTGCTCCGTTGATCGCCGATACTGCGCTCGTCCATGCGGCGCCGAGCGCGTCACGCACAACACGGACCTTTGCCATCTGCGCAGTCGCATGGGTCACCCCGGTGCTCCTGCTGGCGGCGATGTTCGGCTCGTCGTCGGTCTTCGTCACTCAGGCACGGTTCTTCGGCGGGTCAGCGCTCGTCACGTTCGGCGGCGCGTATGCCGTGCTCAGCTACGTCGCGCAGAAGGCGGTGAACACGTACCACTGGCTGCTGCCCGGAGAGATGATCAAGGGGCTGGCCATGGCGGAGACCACTCCAGGTCCGCTGATCCAGGTCGTGCAGTTCGTGGCCTTTCTCGGCGCCTATCGCAACCCCGGTTCACTCAACCCCTGGGTCGCTGCGATCATCGCCTCCACGCTGGTTACGTGGGTGACGTACGTGCCAAGTTTCTTCTTTGTGTTCGTTGGGGCACCGTATGTGGAGCGACTCCGGGGCAACCGACGGGTCACCGATGCCCTCACCGCGATCACCGCCGCAGTGGTCGGCGTCATCGCCAACCTTGCCGTCTACTTCGCCGTCCACACTCTCTTCTCCGACGTACGTGAGCGATCACCCGGTCCGATGCGGTTCAGTGTCCCCTCGTGGTCCAGCTTCAGCCCGGCCGCCGCAGCCGTAGGCGCGCTTGCCTTCCTGCTCGTGTTCCGTCTGCGCTGGAGCGTGTTGCGCGTGCTCGGAGTCTGCGCTCTCGTCGGCGGCGCAATCCATCTCATCGCTGCCTGAAGAGCACCCGTGCCGACCCGCATCGCCTCCTGACCATGCCGTCCTATGCCGTTGCCACGGCGCCGAACGGCTGACCGCTCCGGCCGGCCTCGTTCCCCCAGCGGACCAGACACAGCGCAAGGGCCAGAGCGCCCAGTCCGGGGACGAGCAGAAGAGCCGAAGTGAGTCCGGCGCGGTCGGCGACCACGCCGACGACGAACGGCCCGAGCGTGATGGCGACTCCGGATGCAACTGCGGCGAGCGAACTCACCGCAACCGTGTCGACGACGCCCGCCTGCTCTGCGTTGACGAACAGCCGCTCCACCCCGAGGCTGTACATCGGCCCAAAGCTGAACGACGTGAGTGCAACCGCCACGAGGCGGAGCCACGCAATCGGAATCGCCAGTATGCAAAGCGCACAGACGATTCCGCCGACGAGACATGACGCCTCGAGCCGGTTTCTGAACGCAACGATCAGACGAGGGGTGAGAGCACGCGAGGTCATCATCCCGACGGCCCACGCAGCGCCACCGATCGGTGCCGCCGCCTTGGAGAATCCACCTTGCTCTCGGAGAAACACGACCAGCCACGACGCGAGGGAGAACTCCACACCGACCTCGAGCACCTGAAGGGCGAAGCGCCGACGCACGCCGCCCAGGCGGAGCAGGACAAGGACATCGCGCCACTCCGTGGTCCGGACAAGACCCGACCGTTCCCGGGTACGTCGGAGTTCGGGAAGCGACAGCACGACCACGGCGGCAAGGAGCACGGCCGGCAAGGCCACCGTTGGCAGCCGCCAGTTCGTTCCCAGGGACGGTGCCGCCGAGATCAGCAGTGGGAAGGAGAGGCCGCCGAACGCGGGCGCGACGTTCAGGCGGGTGAAGATGGCGTTGCGTTCATCGCCGAACGTGTCAGCCACGATGCCGGGAATAGCCGTCACCACTGCGGCCCCGCCAAGCCCGATGAGTGCACCACCGCTCAGGCTCTGGCCGA
Source organism: Acidimicrobiia bacterium (assembly GCA_031431255.1). Lineage (GTDB taxonomy): Bacteria > Actinomycetota > Acidimicrobiia > Acidimicrobiales > JANYDT01 > JANLQX01. Next base: position 2,314 of record JANPDB010000005.1, read on the forward strand.
CGACATGGGCGGAGCCGAATAGCACCGCACCGACGCCCACCGAGGCCGTGCCGGCCAGGAGCACGCGCAGGTTGCCGAAGGACACCATCACTCTCGACCCGAAGAGCCCGAGGAGCAGAAGTGCCCAGCCGAAGAACGAACCGTGAAGCGACGTGACGGTGTCGCTCATCTGCACGCTGCGCCGCAACTCCGGGAGAGCGACGGTGACCGACAGTCCGCAGGCCAGGAGGGCATACGACACGCTCAGGAGAACGAGCAGCTGTCGACGGTGGACGGGGGGCACGACGCTCAAGTCTTCCATTCGAAACAACCGGGTCAGATGGATTCCGACGATGCATCGCGAGTCGTCGGTCACGCCGAGGAATCGGAACTTCAGTTGCCTTGTGAGAGCTGCCACGGCTCCGAATCCGCACCACGTCGAAACGCCCACGTCCGACGTTCCGCTACGGTAACGTAGCGAAAGTGAGCCGCTGAGTGGCGGACAGTTCGCTGAGGAGACCCGTGGACACAACGTTGAGCGACGCACCGCCGACGACCGCCGAGTTGGGCGGGATCGATCCGAAGATTTACGAACGGCGATGGGCAATCCTCGGAGTGCTCGTCCTGAGTCTCGTGCTCGTGGTCGCCGCGGTCAGTTCGGTCAACACGGCGATCCCGTCGATCCGCGCCCAGCTGCTCCCCACAGACAGCCAGTTGCTGTGGATCGTCGACCTCTACGCCGTGGTGTTCGCCGGGCTGCTCCTTCCCGCCGGGGCGCTGGGCGACAAGTTCGGCCGGCGAGGTGCCCTGCAGTTCGGGCTGGCCGTCTTCGCCACGGGTTCGGTGCTCGCCGCAGAGGCGGGCTCCCCCACTCAGCTCCTCGTCTGCAGAGGGGTGATGGGCGTCGGCGCGGCATTCATCATGCCGTCAACGCTGTCACTGCTCACCAGTGTGTTCCCGCCGCGCGAGCGGGGCAAGGCCATCGCCGTGTGGTCGGGATTCGCCGGGGCCGGTGGCGTCATCGGCACGCTTTCCGGTGGCCTCGTCCTCAACTCGTTCTGGTGGGGCTCGGTGTTCTTCGTGTCCGTCCCAATCGCCCTTCTCGCGTTGGTGCTCGTCACCGTGATGTGTCCCTCCTCGAAAGAAGAGGTCGCCCGAAGGCTTGACCCGATCGGTGCCCTCGCGTCGGTCACCGGCTTCGGTGCGCTGCTCTACGGCATCATCGAAGGTCCGGAGAAGGGCTGGACCTCCGTGCACTCCGTCGGCGCCTTCATCCTCGCTGTCATCGCGCTCGGCTTCTTCATCATCTGGGAACGTCGATCGTCGGAGCCCATGCTCGACATGCGATTCTTCTCGATCCCTCGCTTCGGCATCGGGGCGCTCGGCGTCACGTTCGTCTTCCTCACGATGTTCGGCATGTTCTTCCTCATGGCGCAGTATCTGCAGTCGGTGCGCGGATACTCACCGCTCCGGTCGGGAGTCGCCACGCTGCCCTTCGCCTTCACCATGGTGGCGATCTCGTCCCAGGGTCCGAACCTCGGCGCGAAGTTCGGCACCAAACGGGTCATCTCCGCCGGTTTTGCCATTGTGCCCATCGCGCTCCTGATGCTGTCGATCATCTCGCGGAGTTCGCCCTATCCCTACATCGCGTTGACAATGGTGACGATGGCGCTCGGCCCGGCGCTGTGCATCCCGACGCTGTCGAGCGGAATCGTGCTGTCGCTCCCGCTCGACAAGGCCGGCGTCGGTTCGGCCGTGAACGACACCACCCGCGAGGTCGGCGGCGCCATTGGCATCGCCGTGCTCGGATCAATCCTGAGCTCGCACTACCGCAGCGGGATGCAAGCGTCGATCGCCGAACTGCCGCCCGACGCAGCCCAGGTTGCCGAAGCAGCCAGACGTGGCGTCGGTGCCATCTCCGGACTGGTCGACGCCGCGCCGAACGTTCCGGAACTGAAGAGTCGGCTTCCGCAGCTCGAAGGTCTCCTGTCGACGGCAAGAGGCGAGTTCGTGGGAGGGATGCAGATCGGCTTCCGGGTGGTCGCCGTCATCATGGTCCTCGTCGCCGTCGCGGTCATCAGGTGGTATCCGAGCACCGAGATGGCCGTGCCCGGCTCCGGCGCCCACTGACTCCGTGGCCTCCGCTTCCCCGGCGGACCCGCGGGTCCTACGGTCACGGCAAGCCGCAGTCGCCGCGGCACGAGAGTTGGTGGCCGAGCAGGGGTTCCGTGGCGTCACCATCGAAGCGGTGGCGGCGCGATCGGGCGTCGCCAAGACGACCATCTATCGCCAGTGGCGAAGCTCCAATGCGCTGCTGGTCCATGCGTTCGAGGCCGACAAGTGCGCCATCGTGTTCCCCAACACCGGCGACCTCCGGGCCGATCTGACTGTCGGTCTGCTGGCACTTGCCGAGACCCTCGGAGGAATTGACGGAGGACGGCTCCTTCCCGCCATGCTCGAAGCCGCCGAGCGTGATCCGGACTTCGCCAAACTCAGTAAGTCCTTCGTCGACGAGCGGCGCAAACCGCTCCGAGAACGGCTCACCCACGCGGTCCGAATCGGTGAACTGCCCGCCGACTCCGACATCGAGACGTTGATGGCCTTGCTTGCCGGGCCGCTCTTCTACCGCCGTCTTCTCACCCACCAAGGCCTCGGGCGCGCGTTCATCGAACGAATCGTCCACACCGTGATCGAAGGGTCATCGTTACCTTCCTGAGGCTGAACGACGTGACGTGCGGAGAGGTCGAAGTAGGGCCTCGCAGCCGTGGGATACAAGGTCACCGGCACAGCCTTTCTCGCCCCCTCAGGTTCGGGCCCTCTCGGCCAGCAGCCGCTCGTACGCAGCAAGCGACTCCCCGGCGCCGTAGCCGCCATCGCCGACGGAGCGAAGACCCTGCATCACCGCCACCAGGCAGTCATCTCGAAGACGTTCGAGTTCGCGAATGGATTGTCCGGAGGCCTGCGCATCGGATTGGTCGACGATGCGATCGACGAGTTCATCGGTCAAGTCCGGAACGTCGACGAGCTTCGTCCACGGCCACTGGAGCGCAGGGCCGAACTGGGCCATGAAATGCCTCATGCCGGCCTCGCCTCCGGCGATCCGGTAGGTGAGGAGCGTTCCCATGAAGCTCCAGCGCAAGCCCGCTCCGAAACGAATCGCGTCGTCGATTTCAGACGCCGTGGCGACCCCGTCGTTGATCAGCCAAAGGGCTTCGCGCCATAGCGCTTCCAACAGGCGGTCGGCGACGAAACCGTCAATCTCCTTGCGAAGACGCAACGGCCTCATCCCGAGTGATCCGTACACGGCGACAGCGCGGTCCAATGCCACTGCTGAGGTCAGCGCGCCACCACACACCTCGACCAGGGGCAGCAGGTACACCGGATTGAACGGGTGGCCGACGACCAGCCGCTCGGGATGCTCCATTCCCTGCTGGAGGAGCGACGGCAGCAGACCCGAAGTCGACGAGCCAACAACGACGTCGGGCCCGGCCACCCTGCTGGCCGCCGTCAGCAACGCCTGTTTCAGTTCGACGCGCTCGGGCGCGCTTTCCTGCACGAAGTCGACCCCATCGGCCGCCGCTTCGGGCGAATCGACAAACGTCAGAGCTCCCTCGGCCGGCAGGACTGCGCTCATGAGCGCACGCAGGGAACGACGGGCATTGTCGAGAATTTCGCCGACCTTGCGCTCCGCCTCAGGATCAGGGTCGTAGAGCAAAACATCGACACCGTTCAGCAGAAAACGAGCCGCCCAACCACCGCCGATGACGCCGCCACCGAGGAGCCCGACGGTGCTCGGCAGCGCCACCGCGTCCGATCCTGTCACGAGTGCTTCACCAGTTTGAGCTTGGTACGCACGTCCGCGGCGGTGAGGACTCGCGCGTTCATCGCCGTCAGGATCTGCGCGGCGCGCTCGACGAGATCGGTGTTCGTCGCCAGGCGGCCCTGCCCAAGGTAGAGGTTGTCCTCGAGACCGACCCGCACGTTGCCGCCGGCCAGCGCAGCCATCGCCACGAACGGAATCTGCATTCGTCCGATGGAGAACCCCGAGAAGACGCACCCGGGCGGGAGGAGGTTGACCATCGCCATGAAAGTGGCGGCGTCATCAGGTGCGCCGTAGGCAATTCCCATGCAGAGTTGGATCATGACCGGATCGTCGAGCAGGCCTTGCGAAATCATCTCCTTGACCATCACGAGATGGCCGGTATCAAACACCTCGAGTTCGGGCCGCACACCGAGTTCCTGCACCCGGCGAGCCATCGTCCGGAGCACGGCGGGGCTGTTGACCATGATGTAGTCGCCCCCGGACGCGAAGTTCATTGTGCCGCAGTCGAGCGTGCAGATCTCCGGCAGAAGCGCTTCCACGTGCGCCAGTCGTTCGGTGGCTCCGGCCATGTCGGTGCCCACGTCGGCGAGCGGCAGAGGCTTCTCGTCCCCGCCGAGAACCATGTCGCCACCCATCCCCGCAGTGAGATTGATCACCACGTCCACGTCCGACGAACGAATACGGTCGACAACTTCACGGTACAGGTCCACGTCACGGGACCCGACCCCGGTGTGGGGATCGCGCACGTGAATGTGCACAACTGCAGCGCCGGCTCGCGCCGCATCCAAGGCGGACGCCGCAATCTGCTCCGGCGTCACCGGAACGTGCGGGCTCTTCCCAACCGTGTCGCCTGCGCCGGTGACTGCGCAGGTGATGAACGTCTCCCAGTTCACAGCAGATGCTCCAATCGTCGGGCGTGGCCGCCGCTCCGCGCAGTGTAAGCCAGGAGAGATCGAGCGGAACACGACCGGGGTGCCGCCTGCTAAGGAAACACCGCAACCGAGCGGTAGGCTCCTGGAGTCATGCCGGTCGCGGCGCGGAACAGGCGGGTGAACTGGCTCTGGTCGTAGTAGCCGCTCGCCGAAGCGATTTCGGCGATCGGACGCAATGTGGTCGCCAAGAGCACTGCTGCGTGATCGCTTCGGAGGCGTTGGACGAATTGCTTCGGGGTAACGCCAACAGCGCGGCGCATGCCCCGCTCCAACTGGGCGACCGACATCCCGGCGATGTGTGCCATCTCTTCGACCCGAACGGACTCCGTGAAGTTCTCCCGGGCATGATCGAGAGCGGCCTTCAGACCGGCGCCGGTCGGGCTCGATCGCTTCGGAAGACGGACTTCGACCGAGATCACGACAAGGCGCTGATCGTCGGACGGTCCGACAAGTTGCTTGTTCGTGAGGAACCATGCTTCCGAACCGTCGAAATCGGAAATGATCTCGAGCTGGTAGCGAACCGGTCGGCCAGTCGCGAACACCGCGCGGTCCTGAGCCTCATAGGACGCGGCCAGGGGCGTGGGGAAGAGATCACTCGCCCTCCGCCCGACCACCTGACGAAGCGAACGTCTACCGGTTCGCCGGACGAAGGCATCATTGGCGGTGAGATACCGACCGTCGCCGTCTTTCACGCAGAACATCACCTGGGCGAGACCCTCGAACACGCGGTGGATGACATCGGCCTCGTGCTCGGCCGGCCGCGAGGCGGTCGTCGATGGTTCGCCCACGTCGACATCTTTGACGAAGCGCTCCTCGTTGCACGAATTCGTCACCCAACACCCTCGGATCGTCCAAGACCGAAGACCACGAATCAGGTCGACTGGAGCTATGGCCATTGCCGCTCCACCCGTGACGCCAAACGATGCCGACGAGGCGGTCATCCGGGCAACCGGTCTCCTCACCCGTTCGTTAGAGATCGAAGCCGAGCAGACACGGCGCGAAATCGCGGGGCGGGATCGTTTGCACGGGATCGTCGTGAACGACGGCCTGGCCCGTTTCACCCGCGTGCTCACCGACGAAGTCGCCCGGCTCGACGATCCCCGCCGCGCCGCTCGTCGCTTCGCCGAAGTCGTTGCGACGACGGACACGAGCGCATTCGGACCGGCCGATCGGCTGCTCGTGCGCATCGGTGCAAGAGTCGCGCCGCTTCTCCCCTGGATCGTCATGCCCCTGGTTCTTGGCCGACTGCGCGACGAAGCCGAGGGGACCATTGTGTTCGACCGCGAGCCGGGACTCACCCGCCATCTGTCCCGTCGGAGGTCCAACGGGTTCCGAACCAATGTGAACATCCTCGGCGAAGCGATCCTCGGGACGGACGAAGCCGAGCACCGTCTCGACCTCATCCGGGGGGCCTTGCTACGCGATGACGTGAACTACATCTCGGTCAAGATCTCGGCGATATGCGCGCATATCAGCCCTTTGGCGTTCGACGCGACCGTTGATGCCGTGAGTCAGGCACTGCGCAATCTGTACCGGTTGGCAGAATCGAAAAACCCGTCGGCCTTCGTCAACCTCGACATGGAGGAGTACCGCGACCTCGCCCTCACGGTCGCGGCGTTCCGCAGAGTGCTTGACGAACCGGAGTTCTCGGCGATGAACGCTGGGATCGTCCTGCAGGCGTATCTCCCCGACGCCCACGGTGTCGCCAGGGAACTCGCGACGTGGGCCACGGCTCGGCGAGCGCGCAGCGGTGGTCGGATCAAGATCCGAGTCGTCAAGGGTGCCAACCTCGCCATGGAGTCGGTCGACGCCGAAGTGAACGGCTGGTCTCCGGCGCCCTACTCGACCAAGGCAGAAGTGGACGCGAGTTACAAGGCCCTGCTCGACACCCTCCTCGGCGAGCGGTTCGACGACGCGGTGGATGTCGGGCTGGCGTCGCACAACCTCTTCGATGTCGCATGGGGGCTCGGATTGGTCGAGCGGCTTCGCGGACGCGGGGTCGAGCGACGTCTCTCCTTCGAGATGCTCGAAGGCATGGCGCCAGCGCAGGCGAAGGCACTGCACGAAGCTCATGGTGATGTGTTGCTATATACCCCGGTTGTTCGGCTCGGGGACTTCACTGCGGCCATTGCCTACCTCGTCCGACGCCTCGATGAGAACACCGCTCCGGACAACTTCCTGCACAACCTCTTCGATCTCCGACCCGGGAACGCGGTGTTCGCCGCCGAGGCCGACCGTTTCCGGACGGCAGTGGCGGGGCGGCGCAGCGTCTCGACAACGCCGCGTCGCATGCAGGACCGGCGCCTCCCGATCGTTGACGCCGACGTGTCCGGGGCGTTCGAGAACGAACCCAACACCGATTTCTCCCTTCACGCCAACCGGGTGTGGATCACCGACGCCCTTGCCGCGTGGCGCCCACCGACGTTGCCGATCGTCCCGATCATCGATGGTGCTGAGGTTGCTACTCGTCATCGATCCCGGGTCGACTTCACGTGTTCGCCCTTCGTTGACTACGAGGTACAACTCGCCGATCGTGCGCTGGTCGATGCCGCCGTCGCCATCGCCAACGCAGCTTCGCAACGCTGGAGTTCGACGACGCCCGCCGACCGAGCCGAACTCGTCAACAGGGTTGGCGACGTGGTGGCCCGGCGGCGCGGGGAGTTGCTCGCGGCCATGGCCCACGACACCGGCAAGACGATGCTCGAAGGCGATCCCGAGATCAGCGAAGCAATCGATTTCGCCCGTTACTACGCCCGTTGCCTCGATGACTTCAGCCGGCTGAGCGCCCGGGGAATCACCTCCCGCCCGGTCGGCACCGTGGTGATCGCGCCTCCCTGGAACTTCCCCTTCGCCATCGCCCTCGGCGGGGTGCTCGCGGCCGCCGCCGCCGGGAACACGGTCATCCTTAAACCAGCCCCCCAGGCTGTACTCATCGGCAGGCTCGTAGCCGAGTGCTGCTGGGAGGCGGGCATCGCTGCAGACGTCGTGCAGTTCCTTCCTTGTCCGGACGACGAGGTCGGGCAGGCGCTCATCACCAACGCGGGCGTCGGCGGCGTGGTGCTCACGGGGGCGCGCTCCACCGCCGAACTGTTCCTCGGATGGAAGCCGAGCCTTCGTCTCCACGCCGAGACCAGCGGCAAGAACGCGCTGATCATCACGGCGTCGGCAGACATTGAGCTCGCGGTGAAGGACCTCGTGAAGTCGGCCTTCTCCCACGCCGGACAGAAGTGTTCCGCGGCCAGCCTCGCCATCGTCGAGGCATCGGTCTACGACGACCCGTCGTTCTTCCGACGACTCGCCGATGCGACGCGGACGCTGAAGGTCGGCCCGGGCCACGACGTCGGAACCGACGTGGGACCGCTCATCGATCCTCCCTCCGGCAATCTCCAACGTGCGCTTACTGCTCTCGACGCCGGCGAGTCCTGGCTCGTGGAGCCGCGGCAGCTCGACGGGTCCGGTCGTTTGTGGTCACCAGGAATTCGCATCGGTCTACGCAGTGGCTCATGGTTCCACCACAACGAATGCTTCGGACCAGTGCTCGGCATCATGCGCGCCGTCGATCTCGAAGAAGCGATGACGATGCAGAACGCAGTTGTCTACGGCCTCACCGCCGGCCTCCACAGCCTCGACGCCACCGAGATCGATCACTGGACCGAAGAAGTCCAGGCCGGCAACCTCTACGTCAACCGCGGCATTACCGGTGCCATCGTCCGTCGTCAGCCGTTCGGTGGGTGGAAGCACTCGGTGGTCGGTCCGGCGGTGAAGGCCGGCGGCCCCCGTTACGTCGCGTCGTTGTGCGACTGGGTACACGCCGGTGACGTGAGCGGGCGCCCGGGCTCGGCCGAGACTGCCAAGGCATTCGCGGCCTGGGCGGCACGGGAACTGACCGCCGAGCACGATCCATCCGGCCTTCGGGCCGAGTCGAACGTTCTGCGTTTTCGCGCTCTCCCCGGCGGCATCGCCGTCCGGATCGGGGCCGAGGAGGATCCTGCGACCGGCGACACCTGCCGCGCAATCGCCCTGTCCACCCGCTGCCACGTGCACGTGTCTGACGCGTTGACGGAGACCGACGACGCCTTCGCCGCGCGCCTAGCCACTGTGGGCGTCGACCGGCTCCGCGTGCTCGGCACGACGAGCGACGTCGTCTTGCGGAGCGCTCACGCCGCAGGCGTCGCCGTGGACCCTCGTCCTCTGTGCCTCGAACCCGAGATCGAGGCGCCCCGCTGGCTCCGCGAACAGTCCGTCACCACGACCATGCACCGCCACGGTTCGCCAACCCGCTCGGCTCGTTCCCTGCTGGAGCAATGATCGGGGACGTCGCGGGGGTTGCGAACCGGACGTCATACACGATACCTTCTTCGTATGACAATGATGAGCTTCCGGGTCGAGGACGAGGAAGCGACACGGGCACAACGCTGGGCTGACGAGCTCGGGATCGACAAATCGGAACTCCTGCGCGAAGCGCTTCACCGTCATCTCACCCGGCTTGCGTCCGAGCGCGATGCGGTGACATGGGTTGACGTCCCGCTCAGCGACGATGAGAAGTCATTCGGCGCGATTGCGGAGTGGGGACCCGCCGAGGATTGGTCGGACTGGGCCGATGCGAAACGGTGAGTTGTGGTTCGCCGCAACTCCCGGCGGCGACCGTCCCGTCCTCGTGTTGACGCGAGATCCTGTCGCCGGTCACATCGGCTCCATCGTCGTTGCCGCCGTCACCCGGACCGTTCGAGGACTCGTTTCGGAGCTTGCGTTGACGGCGCTCGAAGACGGGGTGCCGTCGGACTGCGTCGTCAACTTCGACAACATCCACACGATTCCTCGAAGCGCGTTCCGTCGCCCGATAGTGAAGCTCGACCCTCATCGAATGGCTCAGGCCTGCCAGTGCCTCCGCGACTCCACCGGCTGCTGACTCGCGTCCAAGGCGCGCGCTGGCCCCGCCCCCGTACGAGGGCAATCAGGCGGTGATGAACTCGGTGATGAGTTGGGCGAGGCGCCCGGGTTGGTCCCAGCAGACGAGCGTCTTGCAGTTTTCGATCATCACCAACCTCGCCGTTGGCACTTCGGCACAGAAGCGCTGCGCGAGTGCGGGTCTGAACGCCTTGTCATCGGCACCCCATGCAACGAGGAAGGGAAGCTCGGTCGACCGCAGTGCTGCGGCCGCTTCGTTCGTGACGTGAGGGCCGAAACCCTTGATCACCTTGTTGGCGTCGCGTCGGACCAACTTGTTCGCCAGCAGTGCGTCAGCCCAGCGGTCGATCTTCACTCCGTCGACCTCGTTGGTGAGCCGACCGAAGACGAACGGCAACTTCCAGAACGCCCGCACCTTCAAGGCGCGCGCGGTGATCGACATCGATCCGGGGATGTAGGGCAGCAGGTTGAAGTAACGAAAGATCTTCGGCGGGAAGTCGTCGTACATGTCGCAGTTGGTGAGCACCACCCGACCGAGGCGCTCGGGATGGTTCATGGCGACGACCTGGGAGATAGCGCCCCCGCTGTCGTTGCCCACGAGGGTCACGTCGCAGACGTCGAGATGACCCAGAAGCTCGGCGACGGCACGTGCGAGCCCTGCCGCGGAAAGGTCGGCGTCGTCGTTGGCCGGAAGACGATGGGCACCCATCGGCAGGGTCGGAAAGATGCAGCGAAAACGGTCGGCCAGCAGCGGCACCACCTTGTCCCAGTGCGACGCTTCGGCGAGCACCAGGTGGAGGAACACGATCGTCGGCCCCTCGCCGATGTCGTCGTACTCGATAGTGCCCAGATGGGTTGTGGCCTGCTTCGGCTCGGGCCACCTGTCGAGCGGCGCGGTCATCACGCGGCAGCGGGATCGTGGATCTTCCCGGCGGTGAGCAGATCGAAGTAGTAGGCGATGTGGGTCAGCGCAGTGTCGAAGTCCATTGCCACGAAGGCTTTGAGGAACGCCTCGACCGTTTCGGTTGGGGTAGCGATTGCCTCGGACACGTGTGCTCCTTGGGTTCGGGCGATTACCGTGGAGATCACGGTTGCCGCCGCTAGTTGTAGTGGTTACTGCATACCGTATTCGTAGTGTTCACTACAGTCAAGAAGAACCATGGGCCACCGACACACGAAAGAAGAAATCCTTGAGGGCGCAGTCGCCGCGGCATTCGAGGACGGGCTCAGCCAACTGACCTTCGGTCGGTTGGCGAAACGCCTCGGGATCAACGACCGGACCATCGTGTACTACTTCCCGAGCAAGGACGATCTGATCAGCGAGGTCGTCGTGTCGATGGGACTGTCGCTGCAGGCGATGCTGGCCGAGGCGTTCTCGAAACCGGCCGCTACGCATGTCGAACTCGCCCGAGCGGCATGGCCGGTGCTCGCCCGCACCGAAGCCGATCCGATCTTTGCCCTCTTCTTCGAAGCGAACGGTCTCGCCGCAGCAGGCCGAGCGCCCTACGACACGCTGGTTCCAGTCCTCGTCGAGGCATGGATCGACTGGGTCGTGGGATTCCTGAAGGGACCGGCGAAGCAGCGCCGGGCCGAGGCAGAGGCGGCGATCGCGCTCATCGATGGCCTCCTGCTTCTCCGCCAGCTCGGCAGCCCGGCGGCGGCGAACCGGGCGGCGGCACGCATGGGTATCGCGTAGCGCCAACCGGCACTGCCGGAGGAGAACTGGCCGACGGACCGCTCAGGTACCAGCGAGGCGAGCGACCACCGGCGCGAACGCATCGATGGCGTCGGCCGTGACGATCATGTAGGAACCGTCCCAGCGATCGCGGCGCGCCTGGATCTCGTCGACCAACGCATCGACCGAACCCACGAACGTGTTCGGCGATGCCAGCACCGCCTCCGGAGGAACGCCGCCCATGTAGCCGCCGATCGTGGTCGCGGCAGCCATGGTGTCGTCGGTGATGTTCGTGAAGAAGTTGAGGAACGCGATCTCGAGGTCGGCATAGCGCTCCCCCGCGGCGTCCCGCACGATGGCCATCTTTGCGTCGGTCTCCGTCGCGGCGATGCTCGCCCAAGCGGCGGCGTCGAACTTGCCCGCACCGACGTTGGGATTTACCGACACGATGTCGCCCAGCCGAGCCGCCGTCTCGAGGATGCGCTTGCCGCCACCGCCGGAGAGAATCGGCGGCCCTCCGGCCTGCACCGGTCGAGGTGTGCCGACCATCTTGTCGATCGTCCAGTTGGCTCCTTTGTGCTCAACCGGCGAGCCCGACCACAGGCCACGAATGATCGCGATGGCTTCGGCCAACCGGTCGATGCGCACGCCGGGCGAGTCACGGGTGATGCCGGTCCAGTCGTAGTCCTGATCCATCCACCCCGCCCCGATACCCAACTCGAAGCGGCCCTCGGAGAGGAGGTCCATGGTGGCGGCCTCTTTCGCCAGTGCCGCCGGATGGCGGAAGTCGACGCCGTAGACCATCGATCCGATGCGCAAGCTCGTGGTCACCGCTGCGGCCGCAGCGAGCGCAGGAGTAGGAGCGAAGCCGTCCGTGAAGTGGTCGGCGACGCACAAGGTCGAGTAGCCGAGATCCTCGGTCTTGCGGGCGAGCTCTGTCCACGCCTCACCCGTCTTCGCCTTTCCCGCCATGATGCCGAACCGAAACGTACGAGGGTGAGCCATGCGAAGCACTCTAAGGGAACCGACCCACGCGCGACCTTCTCTCCTCTCTCGACACCAGCTTCGGCAACCGGCGGCTGGTGCCAGCTCGGCCTACTTCTTCGACACCCGACCTCGAAGGGCGAGGAGCGCGAGACCGAAGCCGACTACGAACACCCCCGAGATGGCGAACACGGCACCGAGGATGTCGGTCGACCAGCCTCCGGTGATCACCGAGCGGAGACCCTCCAACAGATAGGTCACTGGGTTGAGCGACACGAGGGTCTGTAGCCAGCCAGTCATGGCCGCTTTCGGAACCGTCGTCGTGGTGATGAACGCAAACGGGAAGAAAATCAGAAATGCCGAGTTGACCGCGGCCGGGTTCGCCGTCTTCAAGGCAATGGCGTAGCTGAAACCGGTGAACGCCAGGCCCCAGAGCCCGCACAGCAACGCGAAGATCACGATGCCGATGATCCCCGTTTCGAATCGAACTCCGAACGCACTGGCGACGGCGATGATCGGCAGCGTGAGCACCATGGCGAGGAAGAAGTCCGCCATCATGAGCCCGAGCAGCAGGGTGATCCGCTTGATCGGTGTGGCGAGCATGCGGTCGAAGTACCCGCTCTGGATGTCGGCCACGAGTGCGCCAGCGCGGGACAGACCGGTGACGGCGAAGATCACCGCGGGCGGAAGCTGGAACGCCTTGTAGTTTCCGACATTGGCCGCCTGCTCGCCGAGCTTCTGTAGCGTTCCGACGTTCACCACGTAGAAGAACGCTCCGATGATCAGCGGCGGGATCACGGCTTCGCGGTCGCGGAACATACCGCGCAGTGAACGGCGAGCGACCGTGGCCAAGTCGGCGGCAAACCCCGCTTCGCGGGCCAGAAGATGTTGGCGTGTGGGGGCGTTCACAGGTGAGCTCCGGTCAATTCGAGGAACACGTCGTCGAGCGTGGGACGTCGCAGCGTCATCGACGTGACGGTGATTCCCGCTGCGGCAAGGGCGATTGCCACAGGACCGATGGCTGCGGCCCCGTTGGACGTGACGATCGTGAGCTCCGGCCCGTGGATCTCCACCGGTCCGCACGAGTCGACCGTGGCCGCGACGACCTTCGCCCGATCGATGTCCGAGGCAACCGTGGCGATGATCACGTCGGAGCCGATCGATCGCTTGAGCTCGTCCGGCGTCCCCTCGGCGACGATGCGTCCGCCGTCGATGATGGCGACGCGGTCGGCCAGTTCGTCGGCCTCCTCGAGGTACTGGGTGGTGAGGAAGATCGTGACGCCGTGGTTGTCGTTGAGCCGGCGTACCTCCTCCCACACGCTGGCGCGACTGGCCGGATCGAGCCCGGTCGTCGGTTCGTCGAGGAACACGACCGACGGCTGATGGACCAGAGCCATCGCCAGGTCGAGGCGCCTCGCCATGCCACCGGAGTAGGTGCCGGTGCGTCGGTCGAGCGCATCGCCGATGTCGATGAGCTCGCTCAGCTCCTGCACTCGACGGGCCCGATCGGTCTTGTTGAGGCCGTAGTAGCGGCCCTGCAGGTCAAGCAGTTCCCGTCCGGTCTGCTTGGGGTCGAGAGCACTGGATTGCAGAGCGACACCGATGCGAAGGCGGATGTCCGTCGCCTGCGTGGCCACGTCGAAGCCGGCGACCTGCGCCGATCCACCGGTGGGCGAGATCAGTGTGCAGAGCATCTTGACGGTGGTCGACTTTCCGGCGCCGTTCGGGCCGAGGAAGCCGTAGATC
>JANPDB010000006.1:0-2186 GCA_031431255.1 Acidimicrobiia bacterium
TGATGAGGCAACGGGTGCCCGCATCGTCGCCAAGGCGGTCGAGGAGCCGATCAAGCAGATCGCCATCAACGCCGGTATGGAAGGTGGCGTCGTCGTCGATCGGGTCCGCTCCCTGAAGACGCCGTCCGAAGGCCTCAACGCCGCCACGGGCGAGTACGAGGATCTCGTGAAGGCGGGCGTCATCGACGCCGGCAAGGTGACCCGCTCGGCGTTGCAGAACGCTGCGTCGATCGCTGCGTTGTTCCTCACCACTGAGGCGGTCATCGTCGACAAGCCGGAGAAGGAAGGCTCCGCCCAGATGGGCGGAGGCATGGACGACTACTAGTGCACTAGCCGCCGGTCGGATCTTCCGGCCAGCAGTCCGAGCATCTGAACCGCCGCCGTCTCTCCAGACGGCGGCGGTTTGTCGTTGCGAATCGTGCGCAGCGAGTCTTCACGGCGCTACGCGCGCATAGGGCGATCCGACCATTCGGCTCACGTTCGCGAGACGATGGTGGGCGTGGCTCTGTGTCGTTTCTCTCGATCGGGTGTCCGCACCCGGCGGTCCGTCGCGACGCTCGCGGCGATGGCCGTGTTGACGTTTCTCGTGACGCCGCCGTCAGGTGTGTCGGGTGCTTCCGTGACTCCGAAGGCCTCGACCGTGAAACGTCCGACGAAGACGACCGTGAAGCGAGTGACCAAGACCACGAAGAAGGCTGCGCGGACATCGGTCAGGTTCGTGCCGACCCAGGTCGCCGGAGTTACCATCACCGCCCCGGCATCAACGACAACGGTCGCTCCGGTCCCGCCGCCTTCGGCCTCACCTCCCGCGCCCGTAACCACCACCTCGGCGCCGACGACAACGGTGCCGCCTCTTGCTGTCGCTCCGTTCGAGGTTGTGGCGGTGAACGAACGAGCCGAAGCGGTTGTCGGGTCGACCGTCGCGTTCTCCATCGTTCTCGCTCAACGGGGGGCATCGAATCCGATCGCGCTCAGCCTCGTCGGGCTCCCGGGTGGGATGGCCGCCACGTTGAGTCCGAATCCGGCGACGGGTCTCGCAGTCCTACGTATCGCTGTACCGTCCGATGCTGTGCCTGCCGACTATCCGCTTCGCGTGATCGGGTCCTTCGCCGGCGCCCAGGCCTGGGCGACCTTGATCCTCCGCGTGACCTCGGTGCCCGGGTCGACGACGACCTCGACCACGTCGACGACCATCGACACGTCGGGACTCGCTCCGTCGTTCGGCTTCCGGGTCACCGCTGATGGAAAGACGTTGGTCACGGGCGGGCAGGTGCAGTACGAGATCGAGCCGATCTACGACACCGGGTACAACGGGTCGATCGAGTACTTCGTGTCCGGACTCCCTGACGGGGTGTGGCACGGGTTCTCCGAGAAGATCAGCACGAAGAAGACGGTGCTGTGGCTCAGCTCGACGTTGTCGATGCGTCCGGGTCGCTATCCCTTCACCATCACCGGCATCTCCAAAGGTTTGAAGAAGTCAGGCGAAGTCATCCTCGTCATCGGCTGAAGGGCTTACTCGACGAGTTTCGCAACGCGGCCGTTCCGACACTCGCGCCCCTGTCGAGGCTGACGTCGGATCGTTCGTTCGCATACGGTGGAGGCCATGATCACTCTGGTCCATCCCAGGTTCCGTTCGCGTGTCCGTGTTGTGCAGGCCGGAGTCGCGGCCACGGTGGTACTGGGCCTGATCGCGGTTCCTTCGGCGGACGCCGCCACCAAGAAACGAACGGCGAAACGACCGGTCGCGCGAAAAGTCATCCCCCTCCCGCCGACGACGGCACCCGCTCCCCAGCCACTCCCACCGACCACTTCCGCCACGGTGACCACCGCACCGCCAACGACGGTCGCCCCGCCGGCACTCACTATCTCGAGCGACGTCCCTCGTCGACTCGCCGTCCCGGGGGGCAGCGCGACCTATTTGCTGACCGCGAGATCGCGTTCCGCGGAACCGACCACGTTCAGCGTGAGTGGTCTCCCTGCCGGTGTCCGGGCGGTTCTTGCGACGAACCCGACCACCTCGACCACGACAATGACCCTGACAACGACGGTCGGAATCACCCCTGGGGGGTATCAATCGTTCCTCGTGACCGCCATTGGGGGCGGAGCATTTGCCACCCTCGCCTTGGAACTCGTGGTCGACACGACCGCACCTGCGGTGACGACAACTGCCCCTGGAGCCCAGCAGT
>JANPDB010000007.1:0-1718 GCA_031431255.1 Acidimicrobiia bacterium
GTCGACGGCGGCCTAGCGGGGAGTCGTTCCGTCCGCCGCACTGAGGGCCGAGAGCACCTCGTCGCAGGCGCGGTATGCGGCGTGCAGTGAACCTTCCACGTAGCCCTGGTGCACGTTGGACATCTCGGTGCCGGCCCAGTGGAGGAAGCCGATCGGAGTCGACAGGTCCTCGTAGCCGGCCGTCATCACTCCGGGCGGGGCGTAGCAGCAGTATCCGCCGCCGATGGTCGGTTCGGTCAGCCAGTCGTGATCGAAGTAGTCGATTGGAGTGCGGGCTTCCTCGCCGAACACCTTGGCGAGGTTGTCGAGGACGATCTCACGGCGATCCTGCGGTGTGCGGTCACTCCATGCCACGGCGTCGTCGCCGCCGATGAAGGCGACCAGCGCAACGTGTCCGTCGTCCACGGAACTCGCATCGAGCGCGTGATCGATCACGAGGGTGTCGGGGTCGAGCGGCGTGACGATCCGACCTCGCCAGAACGGTCGGTCGTAGATGGCGAAGCACTTGATGACGGCGCCCATTTCGAGTCGTTGCAGCAGCCACATACGTCGGCGGGGGAGCATCGGATCGAAATCGATGCGCTGGATCTGATTCGGCGGCAGGGCGATGATGACGCGGTCGGCCTCCACCATGATCGAGTCACCGATCACCCTGACCCCGTCGTCGCGCTGCACGATGTCATATGCCTGTGCGCCAAGCACAACGGCATCGTCGAGCTCGTCAGCGATACGCGTACATAGTGATGCCAAACCTTCCACGACGCGCAGGTTCTGCGCGCCGTCGGTGCCCACGTCGAGCATCGTCGAGATGCCGCCGTTGATCTTGAGGGCGTAGAGGAAGTACAGCATCGAGACGTCCTTCGGCTCGAGCGTGTATTCGGTGCGGATCATCTGATCGAAGATCCGCTTGAGGAGATCGGAGTCGAGGTTCGACTGCTTCCATTCCTCCAGGCTGACCGAATCGAGGTGATCGGCGTCGGGGGAGTTGGCGAGGACCTTCGTGTCGATCGACTCGGTGAGCTCGTCGAGCTTGGCCATGAACCACTGCCACTCGGCGTTCATGATGCGTGGCATGTCGGCGAACGGCTGGGCGGTGTAGTCCATCAGTGCGTCGTCACGCTGCACGAAGCGTTGCAGCCCGAGTTCATCGATGAGTTCGTTGACGAGCGGCATGTGGTCGCGAGATGCAATCCACTGGCCGCCGAGGTCGAAGACGGTTCCGTCGGCGAGCTCATGGCTGAGGAGCCTTCCCCCGACCCGGGTCGACGCCTCCAGCACGAGCACCTTGCGTCCGGCGGCACGGAGGCGGCGGGCGGCGGCGAGACCGGAAATCCCCGCACCGATGATGGCGACTTCGGTCGATTCGAAGCGAGTAGCCATGCGACCAGCGTACGCCCCGCCCCGAAGCCCCCGAGGGAGCCTTGCCCTGTACCCGTCCGGCCGAGTCCGCCCGCTGCAGCCCCTCCGGGTGGGCGTTGGGGGCGACCGGCGAGATCCGTCGACCTTCGCCTGCCGGCCGCCATCATCGGAGCATCACAACTCCCGAACACGTTGCGTCGAACTCTGGTGCTGGACTCATCACTGATAGAGAACTCACCCGACGGGAATCCCATGCGCAGTCGCCTTTTCGCCACAGCATCCGCCGCCACCGTGACAATGGTCCTGCTCGGTGTGCCAGCCGCGGGACCGTCGAGCGCGCAGACGCCCTCGACCGTCTT
>JANPDB010000008.1:0-2994 GCA_031431255.1 Acidimicrobiia bacterium
TTCGAGGCGTGACAGCTGTCGTGACCGTTCGTGGAGCACGGTTGTTGCTCGACGCAGACGTGCTCTTCCCAATACGGATCTGCGATTTCATCCTGACCGCAAGTACGAACGGTCTGTTCCAGCGGCCGATCGTAAGTGAACAGATCCTTGCCGAGGCGATCCGGAACGTCATCGCAGATCTTCCAGATCTCGATGAGGCACGAGTTCAACGACGCTTTGCCAACGTACGCGTCGCCACGGACGGACACGGGATTGCTGTGCCAAGACGGTTCGTTGCCGAAGGGATCGTGAACGAGAAAGACCGGCATGTGGTCGCAGCGGCGATCTTCCACAGTGTCGACTTCGTTGTAACGAACGACCGGAGGCTCCGTCGGGAAGTCGCCTCCTGGGCCGCAGTGAACAATCAAGCCCTCGTCGCTCTTTCCGCCGATCAGCTTGTCGGTCACCTCCTCGACGACAACGCAGACGACGTCGCCGGTGTCGTTCTTGCGATGGCAGTACGCATGACCCGACCAGCTCGTTCGGCCACTGAAGTCCTCGAAGCGCTCTGTCGGTCGTTGCCAGCTCTGGGCCGACTCCACCCGATCTGACGTTCAATGCCCCGGTCCGTTGCGATCCCGATTGCCGTCACGCTGATCCCGCAACCAACCAGAGCGACGCGTCGTGAGCACTGACAGGGATCGTCTCGCTCGTGCGCTCGCTGAGGTCACCGCTCTCAAGGCGGAGAACGACCGTCTCCGTTCGTTGCTTGGGCTTGACCGGCCCTTGCTCGCAGAGCCAGCCGCAGCTTGGGAGCCGACGCTGTTCGCCGAGTCGAAAGCGGACAGGACCCCTGCGCCCGACTCGGGCCCGTTGACTCGCGCAGCGAAGGTTGCGCTATATCGGTCCTTGTTCATCGGCCGCGACGATGTGTATGCGTTGCGGTGGGAAAACTCGTCCGGAAAGTCAGGATGGTCGCCTGCGGTGAAGGGCGGATGGGCGAACGCTCGCAAGCCCGGGCGCGAGTACCTCCCGCTGACCGACGAGGTGATCGAGGCTCACCTAACCGGCCGGTCGACGGCCGGCCTGTATCCGCTGCTACCCGGTGACCACTGCCATCTCTTGGCGTGCGATTTCGATGGGTCATCCTGGGCACTCGACGCGCTTGCGTACGTCGAGGTGTGTCGTGAACGGTCGATACCTGCGGTGCTTGAGCGTTCGCGCTCCGGAGACGGCGCGCACGTGTGGGTGTTCTTTGCCGGGAACGTTGCCGCGTCTATCGCGCGCACGATCGGTGCGGGTGTGTTGCGGGCCGCGATGGAGCTGCGCGCCGAGATCGATCTCGCGTCGTATGACCGTCTGTCCCGGCCCAGGATTTCATGCCGAAAGGTTCATTCGGCAACCTCATCGCTCTCCCGCTCCAGGGCACGTCTCGGCGCTCGGGGACGACCGTGTTCCTCGACCCGTCGACGCTTGAACCGTTCGACGATCAGTGGGCCTTCCTCGCAACCATCCCAAAGCTCAGCGCCGCGGCCGCATCTTCAATCGCCGGCGCGACTGACCCGATCGCTCTCGGCCCGGGAACTCGACCACGAACGACGATCGCAGCAGATCGACCGATCCCACCCGTCGTGCGTGCCCGTCTCGGTGCAATGCTCTCGATCGAACGCATCGGACTTCCGCCATCGCTGATCTCGGCGTTGAAGCACTTGGCGTCGCTCCACAACCCCGACTTCTACGAACGAGAAAGACTCCGACTCTCGACCCACGCAACACCGCGGTTCGTGCGTTGCTACCGGGAGGAACTTGACCTCCTGCACGTGCCACGCGGCCTGCAGATGGACATCGAATGGCTCCTCGCGGACTCCGGGAGCAGGTTGGACATTACCGATACAAGGATCGTCACCGAACCGATCGACCTCACGTTCTCCGGGGTGCTCACCGACGTGCAACAGGTCGCGTTCAACGCCACCGTCAAGCATGACATCGGAGTGATCGAAGCACCTCCGGGGATCGGTAAGACCGTCATGGCCTGTGCGCTGATTGCGCATCACCGGGTCCCGACGCTCGTGCTCGTGGACCGGAAGACTCTTGCCGATCAATGGCGGAGCCAGCTCGGCGTGTTCCTCGGTCTCACGAAGCGCCAGATCGGTCAGATCGGTGGTGGACGCAACCGCCAGAGTCGCATCGTGGACATTGCGACACTCCAGACACTGGCACATCACGACGATCCGGCATCGACGTTCGCCGGTTACGGGCTGGTCGTTGTCGACGAGTGTCATCACGTACCGGCCGTGTCGTTCGAGAAGATCGTTCGGGACGCACCCGTTCGCCGGTGGCTCGGACTGACGGCCACGCCGTATCGGCGCGACAAGCTCGAAGGCATCATCACGATGCACCTCGGTCCGATTCGGCACCGCGTCGCGCTGGCGCAAACCGAGACCGCCTCGATGCCACGCCGACTCGTTGTGCATGATTCTCTCCACGATCCGGGCGCGGATGACCTCACCATCCAGCAGGTGTTCCGTGGCATCGTCGATGACAACGAACGCACCCGCGACATCTGCGCTGATGTCGCGGACGCCTTGAACCGAGGTCGACGCTGCATCGTGCTTACTCAATGGACCGAGCATGTCCTTGCCATTGCCGAACAGCTCGCGACGATCGGATGCGAACCAACCGTGATGACCGGCGACATGGGCAAGAAGGCTCGCACAGCCGCCCTCGCAGCACTCCACGACAACCTCGAACACAACAGGCCAACTGTGCTCATCGCGACAGGGTCATTACTCGGCGAAGGTTTCGACTCCCCCGCCCTCGACACGCTGTTCCTTGCCTGGAGTTGCCCCGGTTGATCGGACAGGGGGCTTATGCGGCGATGCGGATGGTGGCTCGGTCTTGACGGTACCAGTCGGCCTCCTTTTGCGCGGGTGAGCGGAAACCGTTGGTGGTGTGGAGTCGGTGGGGGTTGAACCAGGTCTCGATCCAGCGGATCACGGCCCGGCGGGCGTCGGC
>JANPDB010000009.1:0-4669 GCA_031431255.1 Acidimicrobiia bacterium
GGGTTGCAGGAGTCGGTCGAGTCGCTCGTCGACTACCCGTACGGATGTCTGGAGCAGCGCTCGTCGCGGCTCAAGGTGATCTTGGCCCTCTCATCGCTGGAAGGCCGCTACGAGCTGCCCGGGTTGGCTCCGGCGGCGCTCAAGTCGCGGGTGCAAGCCGAGTTGAACAAGCTGACCCAATACTGGGCCGACGACGGCGGGCTGTCGTACTGGCCCGGTGGTGAGGTCAGCGACACGTTCCTCACCGCGAAGGTGCTCGACCTTCTCCTCGAAGCACGGGCGGCGAAGTTCCGGACGCCGCCCGGCATGATCGCCCAGCTCCGTGATCATCTCGGTGGCCAGGTGCGCGATCTCACCACCGACGACGGCGAGGAAGGAGCAGCCGATATCACTTCGGCGCGAGCCACCGTTGCCGCCGTGCTCGCCCGAGCCGGTCGACCCGAGCGCGGCCTCGTGACCACGCTTGCCAATGAGCTCGCCGTTGACGACTCGGTGCCCTACACGGAACAGGTCGCGCTGCTCGATGCCATGCTCGCCGCAGGCGACGCGGGCTCGGTCCCGGAACGGCTGTTCCGTGATCTGCTCGCCTCGGTCCGACTCGACGGCGACGAGGCTTCTGTCGAGGCACCGGAAGACTGGTACGGCTCGTGGTTCTCGTACCGGGGCTCCGGCTCCATCGTGGCCACCGCCGATCTTCTCTCGCTGCTGACGAAGGTCGACCCCGACCATCCCCTCATCGCTCCTATGTCGCGATGGCTGTTGAATAAACGGACGAACGGGACGTGGGGCGACACCTTCAGCAACGGGGCGGTGCTCCGTTCGTTCACCGACATCGCCCGGTTCACCGAGAAGGTGAAGCCGTCGATCGATGCACTGGTCAAGGCCGGCTCAGTTGCCCTCACCGAGAAGCTCGGACCGACGTCGCTCGACATCGTGTCGACGCAGTTCCCGTTGCGTGATCTCGGCGCGGCGAGCTTCCCGCTCACGGCTACGGCCAAGGGTCAGGGCACGCTTCACTGGTCGGCGCAGCTTCGCTACGCCCTTCCGGCCGAGACGCTCAAGGCCCGCAACCAGGGTTTCAGCATCGAGCGCTCGTACTTCCCTTACAAGGGCGTGAAGTCGATCTTCGGGAAGCCGGCGACGACGTTCGCCGCCGGCGACCTGGTGACGGTCGAGTTGATCGTCACCACGCCTGACCGTCGCAGCAACGTCGTCGTCGACGACGCGCTCCCGGCCGGTTTCGAGGCACTCGACGTCAAGTTGGCTTCCACCGCGATCGGATCGACGGAGGGCAGCGACGACACCGGGTCGAGCCCGAGCGTGGAGTTCGCGGACGGCGTCGTCCCGGCTGAGTACGCCGGTGTCGATCACACCGAGGTGCGAGATGATCGGGTGCTGCTGTTTGCGACGCAGCTCGAGCCCGGGACGTTCCGCTACACCTACACGGCCCGGGCCACCGCTCCCGGACGCTTCGTCGCCGCGCCGACCCACGCCGAGGAGATGTACCGGGCGAGCGTCTACGGCCGCTCGGCGCCCACCGTCGTCACGGTGACCGCGCCGAAGGCCTGAGCGGCCGGTCGGCTCGGATCAGCGTCGGGAATGGGATCGTGATCGACACCGCCTCTCCCTCCCCTTTGCCCTCTCCCTTGTCCGCGGCGCCGTCCGCGGCGCCGGCATCGGCGTTGGCCTTGGACGAGCGTGTGGGCAAGCCGCTCGGCCCGGTCGGTCGCCGTCGGCCGTGGCCGCGCCGCGCCCGGAATTGGGCGTTGGGTGTGGCCGTCGTCGTGCTGACGGGTTCGCTCGTCCGACTTGGCCCGGTCCCGGCCAGCGTGCGGGCGCCGTCGATCGGGGTCGCCGTGGTGGACCGCAACGGGATTCCGCTCGATGCCGTGTCGGCGCGGGTGCTCGGCCTCGCATCATCGAGCACATGGGCGAAGGGAACGTCGACCCGACTGAGGCTCTCCCGTCTCGCCCCGCGGCTCGCCGCTGCGACCATCGCCGCGGAGGACGAGCGATTCGCGTCTCATGTCGGTGTCGATCCTTTTGCGGTCGGGCGAGCCGTCGCGGCCGATATCCGTGCCGGGGCGGTGGTGCAGGGAGGATCGACGATCACCCAGCAGCTCGTCAAGGTCCGCCGGACCGCGGCGCGGAACGGCCGGGCCGATCGGGGAATCGCCGAGAAGGCACGCGAGGCCTTGTACGCGGTGCGGCTGGAGCATCGCTTCAGCAAGGAAGAGATCCTGTCGTCGTACCTGGCGGAAGCGCCGTACGGCGGTGCAGTCGTCGGGGCGGAAGCCGCCGCGCAGGCTTATTTCGGCATCTCGCCGTCGCAGCTCACGTGGGCCCAGGCGGCCTACCTGGCGGCGCTTCCGCAGCGGCCGTCGCGCTTCGATCCACGACGCAATCCGACTGCCGCAGTGGCACGCCAGCGCTGGATCCTCGGTCGTCTCCGCCGAGCGGGAGCAATCTCGCAGCGCGAGGAGTCGGCGGCGCGTCGCGAACTCATCGCGGTCTCCGCGTCGATGCCCACCCCGATCGCGCCGCACTTCGTCCGAGCCATCCGCGACGGATCTCTCTGTGCGTCGGTGGTGTGTCCGGGCTCCGGTGACGATCTAGGCGGTGGTACTACGCGCGCTGATAGTAAGCACACGGATAGCAAGCGCGCAGAGAGCCGTTCTCCGATCGTCACCACGATCGACGCCGCGCTCCAGGCCGATGTCGCCGGGATCGCTGCCCATCAGCGCAAGCTGCTGGCGTCCTTCGGAGCAGCGAACGTGTCCGTCGTCGTCCTCGACAACGCTACGGGGGCGATCCGGGCCTATGAGGGGAGTGGCGGATGGTCCGGCGCCCTGACTGCTGACCGGGGAGGCATGATCGACGGTGTTCGCCAACCCCGGCAAACGGGGTCCGTCATCAAGGCGTTCGTCTACGCCTTGGCGTTCGACGAAGGTGCGGGCCCGGGTGACTTCGTCGACGATGCTCCGTTCGTCGCCACCGGTGCGTCGCGGGAGTTCCGTCCGCGGAACTACGACAAGCGGTTCCGCGGTCAGCTGACGCTGCGCGAGGCACTCGCCCAGTCGGTGAACGTCCCCGCCGTCCGCGTTCTCGCCGAGCACGGTCCCGACGACCTTGCCGCACTCCTGCGGCGATCGGGGATTGCGCTGCCGAACTCCACCTACGGGCTCTCGATGGCACTCGGCGCGGCCGAGGTCGATCTTCTTCATCTGACCGCGGCGTACGCGTCGTTCGCCCGCGGCGGCCGCTCCTTGCAGCCGGTGATACACGAGCCGGCACCTGTGCAGGCCGGCGCACGCGTGGTGTCGCGGCAGGCGGCATACCTGGTGACCGATGTGCTCGCCGACAACGAGGCGCGCTCGCCGGCGTTCGGCCGATCGAGTGCATTGCGGTTCGACTTTCCCGTGTCGGCGAAGACGGGTACGTCGTCGGACTTCCACGACAACTGGGTGATCGGCTCGTCGGGGCGGGTGACGGTCGGCGTGTGGGTCGGCAACTTCGACCGCACGCCGCTGCGCCGAGCGAGTGGTGTCACCGGAGCCGGGCCGGTGTTCCGGGCGGTCATGTTGGCTGCCGACGAGCGGCTTCGCAACGATCCGGCGCGAGCCCTTCTCCCGGAGGCCCCGGGCGGGTTGGTACGGGCCTCGGTTTGTCACCGCTCGTCGTGCATGGAGCGGGTCGAAGAGTGGGTGAGCGCTGACCACCCACGCCCGGCGAGGGTTCCGTCGGCCACCGATGACTCGCTCGACTCGGGCCCGGTTTCGGCGGAGAAGCCAGGCGACAAGGTGGCGCGCACGCCACCCTCTTCGCCGCTGAGCGTGCTGTCGCCGAGCGGTCGAGGCGTCTACGTGCTGGATCCGTCACGGTCGCTGGCGCAGGAGCTGGCTCTCCGCGCGATCGGTGGGTCGCCGCCGTACTCGTTCACGGTGAACACGGCGCCGGTTGACAGCGGTTGGTGGCGTCCCGTGACCGGCCGCCACGAGGCGTGCGTCATTGACGCCGCCGGTGCCCGTTCGTGTCAGAGGTTCACGGTCCGCGGCTGAGCGGAGGCGGACGGTCGCTGCTTGGGAATGACGTAGTCGGCTCGGATCCGGTCCTTGACGGTCCCTCCGGCAGGTTTCCTGCCGGAGCGCGCAGGAGTGTCACACCGGTTGGCTACGGTCGAGGGTCACGTTGTCGGGCGGCTCGCCGTTCGGCCGATCCGTCCCCCTCAGGAGTTGGTGCTTGTGCTTGCGTCCCTCGCTCGGTTCTGCTTCCGTCGACGTCGTCTGGTCCTCGGGCTCTGGGTCGTCGCCTTTGTCGCGATCGGTGCCGCCCAGGGTGCCGTCGGGCCGAACTACCGGACCGAGTTCGGACTGAAGCGCACGGAGAGCACGAAGGGCTTCGATGTGCTCCGCAAAGGCTTCGGGATCGACTCGAACGGGTTCGGTGGGCAGCTCGTCGTGAAGACGAAGGCAAGCTTCGACGACCCGAAGGTGCGTGAGCCGCTGGAGAAGCTCTTCGCCACCGTGGCCAAGATCCCGAAAGTCACGGTGGCGTCGCCGTTCTCACCCGAGGGCGCCGGGCAGATCGCCTCGGCTGGCCCGAATGCCGGCAAGGTGGCGTACGCCAACGTCGACCTGGCACGCGGCGTCGGCCAGGAACGGGTGACGAA
>JANPDB010000010.1:0-2457 GCA_031431255.1 Acidimicrobiia bacterium
CCAGCGCATCGGCGTAGGCCCGACCGGTCGTGCCGACGCCGAGGATGGCGACCGGAACGGGTGTGCGAGGAGAGCCGTCATGTCCCATGTCCGGTTCTTCGGCAGCTCATCGTCAACGCTGAAGCAGTATTCAATCTCCGGCCCTCCCGAGATGGTGTCGGGCGACTCACCCCTTGAAGAGGAACTCGGCTTCTTCGGGATCGACGAACAGCGAGATCTCGTCCTTGAGCTCGGGGTTCCCGAGCAGCTCCGGGTCAGATGCAACGATCGCGATGGCCGTCCGGCGGGCCTCGACGACGAGTTCCTTGTCCTTGCGGAGCGAGGCGAGGCGGAGGTCGCTTCGCCCTTTCTGGCGGGTACCGAGGATCGCACCCTCCCCGCGGAGTTCGAGATCGATCTCGGCGAGCTCGAACCCGTCGGTGGAGCGCTCGATCGCCTCGAGGCGCGCCTCGCCGTCCGGGGTTTTCGGCTCGGCCAGCAGGTAGCAGAACGACTTGTCCGCACCTCGGCCGACGCGGCCGCGCAGCTGGTGGAGCTGGGCGATGCCGAAGCGATCGGCGTCGAGGATGCACATGACCGTCGCGTTCGGGACGTCGACACCGACCTCGATCACCGTGGTGGCGACGAGCACGTCGAGGTCGCCTGCCCGGAACGAGCCCATCACCGACTCCTTCTCCGTCGAGGGCAGCTGCCCATGGAGAAGGCCGAGCCGAAGTCCGTGGAGTTCCCCGACGAGGAGTTCCTCATAGGTCTCGGTGGCAGAGCGCGCCTGGATCTTCTCCGACCCTTCGACGAGAGGGCAGACTACGTAGGCCTGGCGGCCGGCAGCGACCTCGTCGCGGATGTGGGCGAAGCATGCCGACACTTCGAGCTCGGTGCGACACCATTGGGTAACGATGGGAGTGCGGCCCGGTGGAAGCTCGTCGAGGATCGTCGTGTCGAGGTCGCCGTAGACCGTCATGGCGGCCGTCCGGGGGATCGGGGTCGCCGTCATGACGAGGAGGTCGGGGTCACGTCCGTTCCCCTTGGCCCGCAGAGCGGCGCGTTGCTCCACGCCGAAACGGTGCTGCTCGTCGATCACCACAACGCCGAGCGAGTGGAACTCGACGTGCTCACCGATCAGCGCGTGGGTTCCGATGAGGAAGTCGACCGCGCCATTCGTAAGTGCACCGAAGAGATCGCGACGCTCCGCCGCCGTCGTACGGTTGGTGAGGAGCTTCACCGTGACCGGTCGCTCCCCCATCAGCGAACCCTCTTCGCGGACGGTCAGCGCAGCGGCGTCGAGAACCCGGCGAATGCCGATGAAGTGCTGCTCGGCGAGCACTTCAGTCGGTGCCATGAGAGCGGCCTGATGACCGTCTTGGATGGCCATCAACGCTGCGGTGACGGCGACGAGGGTCTTGCCCGAGCCCACGTCACCTTGGAGAAGCCGATGCATCGGAAGCGGCGATGCCAGGTCGCGGGCGATCTCGGCGTTGGCCCGCCGCTGGGCACCGGTGAGCGGAAAGGGCAGCGACGCGTGGAACGCCGACACGAACGGCCCGTGACCTTCGAGGGCGGCCGAGGAATGCACGATGCCGATCGAATCCCGTTCAACGGCGCGCTTCCGAATCACCAGCACCAGCTGAAGGCGGAGGAGTTCGTCGAATGCCAGACGCTTGCGCGCAGCGTGCGTGGCACCGATCGCTTCCGGCTCATGAATCTGATGCATCGCCCAGTCGCGTCCGACAAGGTCGAGATCGTCACGGAACCGGCGTGGTAACGGATCGGCGAACCGACCCGCCCGCCGCAGGGCCTCGCCGACCCATCCCGCCATCTCGCCGGTCGTGAGTCCGGACTTCTCTGACTGGGGGTAGAGCGGCACGATCTTGCCCGTCTTGTCGCCACCGACGAGGTCGACGACCGGGTTCGTCATCCGACGCTGCCCGTTGAAGATGTCGAGCTTGCCGAACATCGCGACCTCGGTGCCGGCCGGCAACTGCTTCGCCCGCCACGGCTGGTTGAAGAACGTGGCCTTCAGGTAGCCCGAGCCGTCGAAGACGTCGACCTCCACAAAGGTGCGTCCCTGACGACTCCGACGCGCCTCGCTCCGTTTCACGGTGGCGAGCACGAGCGCCTCGTCGCCGGGCAACATGTCACGGATGGGCTTTTGTGCCGTGCGGTCGATGTAGCGCCGGGGGAACGTCGTCAGGAGATCGAGCACGGAGTCGATGCCCTGGTCACGCAGCGCGGCCAGCTTCTTCGCACCGACGCCGTCGAGACGCTCCACCCCGATCGACGCCAGCTGACGGAGGCGTCGGCCGGGCTCGATTGCGTCACCGGCCTGCGAACTCACAGCTGACGAGCGTACGCCCAGCCCTCTGACAGCCGGTCCAGGAGCACCGAGTGCACGTCAGCCCAGCGCTTCTGGGTCACCTGACGTTCACTGGGTCGGGATTTGCGCACCTGTGTCGTTCT
>JANPDB010000011.1:0-11958 GCA_031431255.1 Acidimicrobiia bacterium
ATGGCGATCGCCGAGGACCCGAACTTCTTCCAGGTGCGCCAACTCCGCATGTTCGGCGCCGACCCCGATGAGTACACCGGGCGGGTGCTCGACATCCGCAAGGACATCCAGAAACTGCGCCGCGAGGCAGGGCCGCGCCTCGGGTGGGACTACGAGCCCTTCACCGACGAGCGGCTCACCGACATCGAGCAGTACAACGTGTTCCCCAACACGATGATCACCATCCAGCCCGACGACGCACTGATCGTTCGAGTTCGACCGCATCCCACCGATCCGAACTGGTGCTACTTCGACAAGCTCACCTTTCACCGCCAGCCGGATCCGGAGGTGGCGCGTCGGGCCGGGGTGCCGTTCGAACCGTGGAGCGCGGCGGACCTCGCAACGGTCCCGCGTCCGGAGCACGACGAGTTCACCCAGGAAGACATCATCGCCGGCCGCAAGACGATGACGATCACCATCGACCAGGACGTCCACTACATCCGTGATGTGCAGGCCGGCCTGCACTCACGGGGTTTCGAATCGCAGATCCTCTGCGATGACGAGTTGCGCATCCAGCACTACCACGACTGGCTCGACCACTGGATGGAGGTGCGATGAACTACACCGTGCAGCAGCTCTCGGACCGGGAGCAGATCCGCGACGTGGCCCTGCGGTACTGCCACGGTGTGGATCGTCTCGACCCTGACTGCATGAAGTCGGCCTACTGGCCCGACGCGATCGACGACCACGGCAACTTCGTCGGCAACGCCCACGAGTTCGCCGATCACTGCATGGTCGCCCACTTACGTTGGAAGTGGACGATGCATTCGATCTACAACCACCAGATCGACCTCGACGTCGACGGGGTCCACGCTCGCGGTGAGATGTACAACATCACGAACTTGTGCCGGGCCGACACCGGTGCCGTGGACACCTGGTACGGCCGTTACCTCGACCGTTACGAGAAGCGCGGCGACGAGTGGCGCATCATCCACCGGGTCTGTGTGCACAACGGCACCCAGACCCAGCAGGTCGAGCCGATGGCCATTGCGACTACCAAGTTCCGTGACGGCTCATTCGACCGCCCGTCGGGCGGCCGACCCATCGGCCCGGGTCTCTGAGGGAGGAACCAATGCCGGCACCGACACCGACATGGCTCGGACCGATCCGCCAGACCGCCTTTGTCGTGCCCGACATCGAGGCGGCCGCCCGAGAGTGGGTCGACGTCCACGGTGTGGGGCCGTGGTTCCTCTACAACGTCGACATCCCCGGGACGCAGTACCGCGGCCAGGAAGTGCCGATGCGCGCCCGCATGGGTCTGGCCCAGAGTGGGGGCCAGCAGATCGAGCTGATCCAGCCCGATCCCGACGTGCCCTCCATCTACAACGAGTTCCTTGCCGCCGGCGGTACGGGGGTCCATCACGTCTGCTACTGGGGTGACCTCGACCTTGCAGTCGCGCACTTCCTCGCGCAGGGAGCCGACGTCGTGCAGCGCGGGGTCACCAGCGCCGGCAACGGGTTCGCGTACGTCAGCGGCAGTTGCGGCCTGCCGTACCTCGAGTTCGTCGACCCGCAGGGCCAGATGAAGGCGTTCTTCGATCTCATCGCCGCGGCGGCCGGGGACTGGGACGGCTCAGACCCGATCCGGGGCTGATCACGACGTGGCATACGGGCCCCGCATTTCGTTCTCCGGGCGCCGGCGGGGGATACGGCGAGGGCTTGCCGTCCGCCGAGATTTCAGAGATCGGAGCCACCATAGGGACCCCGTCCACCACGTTTTTCAACCGACAAGGGCGGCCAGGTATGACGCTCCACTTCCAGCTTCGCGGGACGATAGGTCAACGGCGGGACTGGTTCCAGGGGTCTACGACCGCCTCGCAGATGAATGCTTACTAACCAGGCCGGAGCACTGGAAGCGAGGCGACTCACCGCGACGTTGGCCGAAGTCGTGGTCCCGATCCATCCATCCGGCTCCGATGCCCATCTCGAACCGGCCGCCGGAGAGCACGTCGTGTGGCGCCCTCCTTTGGCGAGCGCGGCCGGATGCCGGAAGTCGGCGCCGTAGACCATCGACCCGATCCGCAGCGTGGTCGTGACAGTGATCACGCTCAGGTGAATCTCCCCGCCCTCGCCGAGCACACCTGGGGAATTTCGGTGAGCGCGATCAACAGCCGCTGCGGCAGCCAGCGGAGGTGTCGGCGCAAACCTGGCGGTGAGGTGATCCGCGACGTACAGCGTCTAGAAGCCGAGAACTTCGGCCTTGCGAGCGAGTTCGGTCCACACTTGTACCCGTCTTCGCCTTGCCCGCCATGATGCCGAACCGAAACCCGCGCGCTGAGCCATCGGCGGACCCTACGGGTGACGCTGATCGAGCCGCCGATATGCGGACGGATGCGCTCGGCGGGGGATCAAGGGTCACCAGACCCAACCTGACGTGCCGTCACACTGCGTAGTCATTCAACATTGCAAGGGTCTTGATTCCTGCTTAGAGCAGTGAGTTATGTCGGAGATGCGGGCAAAGCGCAACCTGAAGACGTTTGGTGCATTGCTCGTCGGTGTGAGGTGGCCGCTGCGTCGCTGGTGAGCGCTCGCTCTGCGATCGGGGCCATTCCAGGCGTGGCACTGACCCAGCCGACGGATCCGGGCATGGGCATCCTCACGCCCACGCCGACCGCAGCACAAACCGGGATGTGGGGAGCGCCGCAGCCCTGGTCGTTGATCGGCTTGCATACAGCAGTTCTTCCCAACGGAAACGTTGTGACGTACGGCAGCCCGACGGGCGAGTTGAGACCCACATGAGGCAACGAATCAACCCAGGCGGAGGATTTGACGTGAGGCAACAGGAGGGCCACGCGTCAGCTCATGCCGAGAATGTCGGACACGACCTCCCGCAAGGCACGGAGCTTTGCCGGGCCGACAGCACCGAGGTGCTCTCCGGCGGCCCGAGACGACACCGTCGTGATGAGATGCACCTGCGCTTCACCCCACTCGCTTGATACGTCCGTCGGCCAGTTGCGCACCGTGGAAGTAAACGGAATAACCTGAAACGTCGCCGAGATCGATTCAAGAATGTCGTCGTCGGTGATCACAACCGCCGGCCGCACAAACCCCGCCTCACTACCGATCGGTGATCCGAAATCGACCCGGTAGACGTCACCCGAGCGCATCGCGAACGCTCCCACTTCCGGCGGCGACGACAGCAGATTCGAACAAACGCTCCTCGCTCGTCCGTTTCGCATTCGTCTCGACCAACATCTCGCCGATCCTTCGGCGGCGCTCACGACGAAGAAACCGGTCGACCAGTTCCCACATGGCGATCCCGTCAGCGTTTGCCATCTCTTTGAGCTGTTCATGCTGTTCGGCCGTCACGGAGATCGTCGTGAGTTTCGTCATGACTTCTATCATAGATGGGTCATGAGCCGCCGGCAACAGCTCGAAGTCCCCGAAGCGTCGGGCGGAGTGGCTGGGTGGGCTTCCGGCGTCGTGTTCTCATACGTACGCTTATGTTTGACGTTCAAGTCGCGTCGATCGCTTCGCGGTGTGGCGGAATCGCGATCGCCACGCCAATGCCGCACCCGCGTGCCGTGCGGGACCGGGGCAAGGAGCGAACCCGCACCCCGTCCACGTCTGTGCAGCCATCGACGGTGGCCGCAACGAACACGAAGCACAAGCCCGTTGTGCGTTCGTCCATGCTCTCGTCGGTCCACCCGTGAATCGGATCATCGTTGCAGACCGTGTCCAGCTTGTGGATCGTCTATCGGCGGCGGCGCTGTTGGCCGATGTCGAACCCGAGGGTGGCGTACGAGGGAAGCCGCTTGGCGTGCATGGCTTTAAGGACCGGGGAGAGCGTGTCGACGTAGTCGTGAACTTCGAGATCACGCACTCGTCGACAACGACCATGCCGTAACCGGCGAACACTCCGCACCACACTCACCGGAACCCGCCAACCACTACGCTAAAACCCGCCTCACAGGTCGGGAAATTCGATGAGCAACACCGGGGCATTCCGGTGAGCGCGGTCACCGCCGTAGTCTCCCGCCGAGCCGAGATCGTTATCGCCCTCGAAGCTGAGCGCTTGCCACCGGTGCCGACTACCCGCTGCCCGACTCGTGCTCGCCTACTGGTCAACGACGGAACGATATTGCTCGCCATGTTGCGCCACCATGACCGCCGACATGGACCGGCGACGGGCCTGGCCGTCCCACCATGGACCGCCAATGACCCTGCCCTCGACGCCGACCCGAGGAACGTGGCTTGAACGCTGACTTTCCGACACGCACTTCGGCCGGCACGGATCGGCTCCCACGGCATTTGGTTCGCGCGTTCGCCCGGGGATGGCCCTGAGAGGGTGGTGGTTCTGCCCGAAATACCCTTTGCCGGACGGACGCCCGAATGGACTGAGCTTGGCGATCCTCCACTCCTGCTGGGCAGGCCCAACTAGTCCTTCTCGAAGCCGTAGCTGTCGAGCTTGAGGGTGGCCGCGTTCTCGGTGACGGTGCGGACGATGTTCTCGGGGAAGCCGTCGTCGTTCGTCGCGCGGATCTCAACGGTGATCTCGACGCCGGTGCCGATTTGGCCAGCGAGGTTCGTGACGATCTCCTGGGCGAGCTTGGTGAAGTCTCTCTGGTACCGCTCGGCATCGAGGTGGGCGACGCCGTAGAAGCGACGGTTCTTCGGTATGACCGGGGGCGGCGGACCGGGTACCAAGGGCGGCGGCGGAGTGCTGATGCCGTCGGCCGAATCCCCTGCAGCGTCTTCTGTCGCTTCGCTCTGCTTGAATGCATAGAAGATAGTTATGGGGGTGTCAGATCTAGCGTTGCGGGATAGGAGTCGAAACACATCGCCAAATCCCCGCTCAAAATGCTCTTCAGTCTTTCGTCTATCTCCGTCAAAACGGTACGGATTGGCTACTAACTCTGCCGACTTTGGGGTAAGGACCGTCGCGAGGAGACTCGGATACACGCTGCGGAGCGACCGTCGCAGCCATATGTAGAAGAAGTCGGACAGATCGGCGTAGCCAATGTTGTCGTGGTAAGGCGGGTCAGTGGAAACAACGAGACCTTCGTAGTCCCGGTCGATCGCAGACGTTTGCCTGACCTCAGCCGAACCCGAGCCGGAAGTCGTTCGATCGCCCTCGCCACCCATCCCACGGCGTCTGTTGCGTTCCCGGTAGAACGACTGAATGGTGAACCTTCAGCGAAGTCCCATGTCATGGCCATAGCCTGGCGAGCGAACGATTGGACGACGGCCTCCATACTTGCGGATGCATCCCATATGCAGAGCGTTGAACCTCGATTTGCCACGCGACTAACGACGAGGGCGAGGTACGTAGCGACGGCGTCAGCGTATGCGGAATCACCGCCAGAAGCTGTCTCTACGAGAGCGCGGGCATCGGCAACCAAGTTGCTAAAGGTGCAAAGTGCAACCAACTGCCGATTCGTGAATAGGTCGGCGTGTTTGCTCATGCCATATCTTGGCGGAGCAATGTAACGTGGGTTCGCTGGCAGTTCGGTGTCAGGAACATCATCAGCCACATCCTCCTCGGCCGGGTGACGATACCGGTGTACGAGATTTACAAGGCGGGGGACGAGCCGCAGTGGCTCGACGGCATGGACATGCTGGCCGAAGTCGGCCTCCCGGTCGCCGTCATTCCTCATTACGACAACGCTGAGGGTGGCCATCACGACACGAGGTTCTGCTATCTCGGCGAGCGTCGTTTGCGCATCATGGAGCAGCAACTGCCCGCCGGCCATCATGTGCTCGGGATCGACGAACACACCGCCCTTATCTGCGACCTCGACAGCGACACCGCCACCGTCGTCGGCCGGGGCGGGGTGACAGTTCGAGTGGAGGGTGCATCGACCGTCTATCCGGCGGGCTCGACCATGAAACTTGACGCCTTACGTCGGCCCGGCCGGTCAGACGGGGGCGCATCGGCGGGATCCACGCCAACGGCGGCTGGAGTGGCGACTTCGGCCGAGGTCGAGGTCGAGGTCGCATCGGAATCTGCTGTCGGCTCTCTTGGGTCCGAGGCCGAGCGGCTCGACATGGTGTTCACCCAGGCGCTCGCCTCCGGTGACGCCGACGGTGCCGTGCGGGCGGCGTTGGAACTCGAGGCCACCATCAACGCCTGGTCGGCCGATTCGCTCACGGGGACCGACGGCGACAATGCTCGCGCCATCATCCGCTCGATGATCGGCCGCCTCGGCGAGGCCGCCCAGCAGGGTCTCGCAGACCCGCGTCAGCGGATTGCGCCATTTGTCGACACGCTGCTTGAGCTACGGGGCGAGGTCCGTAAGGACAAGCGCTATGACCCGTCCGACCCCATCCGGGATCGCCTCACGGCCGCCCAGATCGAGGTCCGAGACACCGCCAACGGCCCGGAATGGCTTATCGGTCAAGGGTAATTTGACGTGTCGCTTGAAACAACAGCATGACCGTATCGGCGACTAGCAACGGCACGGGCCAATAAATAAGCCCCGAAGTCGATGCAACGCGTCGACTTCGGGGCTCGAACAGTTACCGATCAGCCGGTGTAGGCGGGCTCAGCGACTACCGGCGCGGCCGGGGCGGGAGGTGGCTCAATGACCGCTCCGAGCACCTGAGCAGCCACGGTCGTCGTCGTCGAGGTGGTCGTTGGGGCCACCGTTGTTGTTGTTGGCGCTGCTGTCGTTGTTGGCGCAGCTGTGGTCGTCGGGGCAGCGGTTGACGGCGGGACGAGGAACGGCGGGACGATCACGCTGATGCCCGACGTCGGTGCCGGCACTGTTGTCAACGTCGCCGGCACTGTTGTCACCGTCGACACCAGCACTCCACCATCGATGCTTGCGGTGCCGGCGAGCGTCTCGATAAACCCCTTGGCGTCGGTTTCGACCACCTTGAGTGGGCTATCGGCGGGGAGCAAGGCGAACGAATTGTGGGTGGCGCAGCAGTTGGCGTCGGAATCGGTGAGTCCGAGTGAGACGCCGTATGGAGTCAGCGTGAATGGCCTTGTCACCGCGACTGCTGTCGCAGCAACTGGTACGGAGTCGTAGAAACCCGCCGTTCCTGAACCAGCAAAGTAGAGGAGTCCACCGCCGGTGTTGAAGAACGTCTTGATGTCAGCGGTGCGGAGATTGATAGCAGCTATGTCGGCGGGAGTCGCATCGCATCCTCCGCAGCTCTCGGACGAGGTGAAGACCAGGGCGCTGTAGTCATTGAAGTTGGCGGTGGCGAACGCTGGGGTGGTCGGGTTTACGACTACGAACGGGAAGGGGTTGCCGGCCCCTTCAATGGTGTTTCGAGCTTTCGCAGCGGTACTGTTGGCGGAGTTCGTTAGCTGTGTTCCGCGGGTGACGAACAGGACTGGCTTGGTCTTGACCGGGGCGTTCTGGCGCACAAAGTCAAGTGCGATTCCGAAGTGGTTACACTGCGAAGTGCCGCCGTTACAGTGAAGTTCGGCATCGTGGCCGGTGAGCCAGATGTTGCCGGCGGATGCCGGAAGCGGGGCAATGACAGCAAACATTGCGAATGCCATGGCAATCGATCGACGCGAGCGACGATCCCTGGTTGGCCTCTTTGTACGTAGTAACATTCCCGTCCCCCTGTTGGTAGTGAGGTCACGGAGAGTAGCACTTTTGACTGAACCCGTGTTCAGTCAACGAAAGCAACGCTTGCTGCGGAATCACTGCAGGGTGAGTTGCGGTTCATCGGGACGGTAGACGATCTGCTCATCCACCCTCCCCGTCGAAGTCCGGTACGTGAGCACAACACTGCGCGACCCGGCCACCACCGTGACCGTCTCACCCGGCACGAGACCATGCACAACCGCTCCCGGAGTGAGGTCCTCGAGCCGAGTCATCGAAGCCGCCACCAAGTCATCATCGCCCCCCAGTTCTTACCACCGGACCGTCAATGTAGCCAGCAGCTCTCCACGGGTCGACGCCAGCCGCAGTAGTCCGTGGGTTCGACGCTTTCACGCTGACAGCCTGTCGCTGAGGGACCTCGCACTCGTCTCTGTTTGTTCGTGGAGCGGGCCCGGGAGAGTCCCAATTCGCTCGACTACCGAATGGCGCGAGGCCCGCACCGCCACTCCAACCCATCGCCTCGGTCTCGTGCACGTCGAACGTGCACGGGGCACCACATCCCAGGCCTCGCCATCACCGCAGACCTCGGTCCGGACTCCTTGTGACTGTCTGTAGTAGCCACTACACTTGCCGGTAGTTCACGTGGACAGCTGCACCGCCCGCCGATGCGTTCACGGGCAACCCGCCGCCGCTACCCGCGACGGCCTGGAGCACACGCCCGGCACCCTTTTTAGTGATGCGCACTGAGCGGAGACCTTGCTCTCGCCCCATATACCTATTAAAGAATTGTTCTCATAACTCGAATGTCTTGATCGGCTGCCGGGCGTCGTCCATGCGACGTGGGGAACTAACGAAACGAGAGGGCGAAAATGCGATTCCTGAAGTGGCGTTTCATGACGTGGGTGTTTCTCGCCTTCAACGCACTCATGCTCTTTTGGGTCATCGCCGGATCGATGGCCGCGTCGAACAGCGCTGACTGCCTCCCGGGTGATGACCTCTGCGAAGGGGCCAACGACCTAGGCACTGCGATAGGCGTCGGTTTCGTCATGGTCCTCTGGTTTGTCGGGTTCGTCATCCTCGAACTCCTCTGGATCATGACCCGATCCCGCCGCCGTGCATGCCCTGTCTGCGGACACGCCGTTAAGAATGGCATCGTCGTGTGCGCGTCCTGCGGCCACGATTTTCGCAACGTGTCAGTGCTCGCAATGCCGGCCGTGGTCGAGCCCGATCAGATCAAGACCGGTGACCCTGTGGTCGACTTCCGGGAACAGATGCGCCGGTCCGAAGCCGCCAAGCGCTCCGGTCGCCCCGGCCCCGAAGCGCTCGCTACATCCGCCCCGTCGACGGCTCAACAAGCGGATGACAAGGTCCTTGAGTTCTCGGCCGGCCTGCCCGAGATCGGTTCCACTGCAGCACCTATGCCGCCAGCTCCGTCGATACGCACAACGAAGGATTGGGGAAGGTCGAAGGTGATGGGAGCTGGCCTACTCCTCCTCGCTTTCGGCATCGTGGCTGGCTACGTCGGAATGTTCGTCTACGACAAACAGACCACCGAGGTGTCGTCCATTGGCATCGAGGCGGTCGAGACTGTTCCTCCGGCGATGATTGTCGAGGGCGAGATCACTGTCGACAACTCGAACCAGGACATCGAAGTAGTTTCCTGCTGCTCTCTCAACTCGGCCACTGGGCGACTCGAAGGTGAGATCAAGGCCACGAGTTCGCTGGCGCGGCGCGGCAAGTACGTGATCGACCTGTGGTTCCTCGATGCGGATGGCGAGAGCTTGGGCAAGACCCAACTGGTGTCTGGGTTCGTTGATGTCGACGCGGTGATTCGTGGGAAGTTTTCCGCCAAGGTCGTCCGGCGTGAAGACGCGAAGGTCTTGCGCGTTGAAAACGTCGAGCGAATCGAGGAGGGGGCAACCGTTCCAGCCGACACGACTCCCGAGTCGAGTGACGCCGCGCCGATCACGGGGCCGGCGACATCAGCCAGTGTTGGCACACGCAGCGACCCGATACCGTTTGGGCAGGCGGAAACCGTGGCCCTCGGGTCGTTGGGAACTTGGGAAGCGACCGTCACGGGATGGAACCCGGACGCGACTGCGGAACTGAAGGAGGCGAACTCTTTCAACGAGCCTCCGGCGGCTGGTTTCAAACATGTCCTCGCAACGGTCAAGGTGAAGTACCTCAGTGGAACTGACCAGAAGACCGGAGTGTTCGGGCTCAACTGGAAGTTGGTGGGCTCGTCCAACAAGTCGGCGTCCACCGACGAGTGCGGAGTGGAGCCGATCTCCTCATTCTCTGACGTCGGCGATCTCTTCGTCGGAGGGGAAGCGACCTACCAGAAGTGCTTCACCCTCCCCGAAGACGAAGTTGCGACAGCGATCTTGTACCTAGACCCCCTGTTCGGATCGGACCCGGTGTTCTTCGCCGTTCAATAGACCGTTCGAAAAACCGATCCAGGTACGGGCAAAGCCAACCGAAGCGCCGCTTTGTCGATGTTCCCGGATCTAACCGTTCCTACTGCCTGCGCGGCTAAGTGCACTGCGGCATCGAGGAACGCCGTGCCTTGATCAAAGATCTTTGGCCAACGATCCGCTGCCTTGCCTGGCTTCTCCATTTGGCCTTTCGCCCCGAGGTTGAGCGAATGTCCAATCCCTTACGGAAAACGGCACCAAATATGGCACCGTTTCAGCGAGATACGCATTGCGCGAGGCCGCAAACAACCGATCACCGCTGTTCAGCGGGCATATTCGCTTGGCGCGTTCGGAGGGATTCGAACCCCCAACCTTCTGATCCGTAGTCCTCTCAGATGCAGTATCCGGTGCTATCCGGGAGGGTCACTGAGGGTCCGTAGGAGACCGCGACCGGCTTCGTTTTTCGAAGGACGACTGACCGGGAGTGACCGTGGGTGTCCGGTGCTGTCCCTTGAGAACCAGGTCATTGTTCTCAGTCGTGTTCTCATACGTACGCTTACGTTCGCGATATGACGAGACACTCGACGCCCGCTTGTGAAGCTGCGCGATCCATCAGCGCTGACCGCGTCGAGACAAGGATCGGCGCTTCAAGTATCAACGAAGCGGCAATGGCTTCGGCCGTGAGGAAGTTCACCGACGTCAGCGCGGCGACGGCGCTCATCGGCGGCACGAGGTCGCGTGGATGAAGCATCTCCACAGCGTTGGGGAGGTCTTCGAGCAGCCCGTGAACGTAGGCCCGTCGGTCATCGCTCAGCGCAGAAAACTCGCGGGTGAGCGATCCATCAACGCGTCCGGTCGAGATGGCGCGTGAAAGCCGGTAGTACCAAGAGAACGTCGTTGCGATTCCTCCCGCAGCGCGATGCGCGAGTTCGGTGGTCTCGGTGCCGGAGAGAATCTCGAACAGCAGGCGGTCGTCGACGACGATCACGAATGAAGGTCAGGATCCGATGCGGCGATCTCGGCGATCGCAGCGTCCAGTTCGCCAGAAGCGATGAGCGACTTCGCCCAGTCACCGATGACGGGATCGAGACCTCTCGAAACGAAGGGCGTCGCCTCAACGTTTCCGCGGCGCCGACGCGCAGCTCGAACAGAGCGTGCGAGTTCCGCTGGAAGGGTGTCGAGGTCGACGGTCACGGCTCCAAGGTTACCCCGAACAAGGATTCACCGAAAGGGTCCCGCGCAGCTGCTTGGTTGGCCACGAGGCGGCAACACGACGAACTTCGGCGGCGAAATGCCGCCGAATAATATCCATGAGCTTCTGAGGTTCACGAAGCTTCGCTGAGAGTCATCGCAATCGAGCACCCCAGCGCCTGCGCGTAACGCTCAAGCGTCCCGAGCCTGACATCGTGCTCTCCTGACTCCAAACGAGCGATCGACGACTGCGATGTCTTCATCAACACCGCGGCCTCGGTTTGCGTCAGTCCGAGCACAACGCGCCGCTCCGCCAATTGCCGCTGCAGGACCCGCCGGTTCGTCCGCGCCGCCACCGTCGCCGGGAACTTCTGGTTCTTTCGGGCGCGCTCGGCGATGTAGCGATCGAGATCGTCGGGGGCTTGCTTGCGGTCCACGGTTCCTATCGTGACATCTCAGAAACGAGATATCAAGAAGTAGATCGAGGACGCGCTCGGCTGCCCAGTCGGCGAGACGTGTTTCAGCAAGGGCAAGCAAGGGCCGGTCAAGCCCAAGCAACAAACGGAGACGGTCGTTCTCCGCCTTGAGAGCGGTGACCTCAGCGAGCGCACGAGCGAGACGATCGCTGTCAGTGCTCACGAGGCCTCGCTCTGGTTGGTGGCGGGATCAGCGCGGCATCAATCGGGATCGCAACGGACTGGGGCATTAAACGTCAGATCGTGTGTAGTCGGCCCAGAGCTGGCAAAGACCGGCTGAGCGCTTCGCGGACGTCGGTGGCCGAACGAGCTGGTCGGTTCATGCGCGCTGCC
>JANPDB010000012.1:0-8452 GCA_031431255.1 Acidimicrobiia bacterium
CTCGCCGTCACCCTGAGCATCGAAGGCGAACTGGCAACGGTCCCTGCCGGGGTATCGCTTGCCGCGTACCGAATCGTGCAAGAGGCACTCACCAACATCGTTCGCCATGCCGGAAGTCCGGTCGCCGCGACGGTGACCATCAAGGCGACGGACGACCACATCGGTCTGACCGTAGATGACAACGGTCGTGGCGTCACGGTCCACGAGGCCGCCACCCACGGCGGGGGGAACG
Organism: Acidimicrobiia bacterium; assembly: GCA_031431255.1. Taxonomy (GTDB): domain Bacteria; phylum Actinomycetota; class Acidimicrobiia; order Acidimicrobiales; family JANYDT01; genus JANLQX01. Next base: position 233 of record JANPDB010000012.1, read on the forward strand.
GACTCGTAGGAATGCGAGAACGAGCTCACATGTACGGCGGCGACGTCCACGCGGGACCGAGGCCCGGTGGTGGGTTTCGGGTGAGAGCCACACTCGACACCCGGACCGGAATCAGCCCCATACAACCGACCTATCAAGCGACGGCTCTCCCGGTCGACCTCGAGCCGAACCCCGATCGTCGACGACTCTCCCCGCCGACCTGGGACGCAGCACTGGCGATACTGATGGCGGCGATAGCAATCCTCGAAGTGATCGCGTCCCATCCGACACCCGGCGGACCGGACTTCATGCCGAACGATGTCTGGGCGTTGTCGCTCCGTCTCGGATGCGCCGCGACGCTCGCGTTCCGGCGAAGATACCCGACGGTTTCGTACGCCTTTGCCTGGGTTCTCGGTCTTGTGTTGATCATCGGCGACTACCAGTTCGGGGTCCTCACGTTGGTGCTGCTGATCGGGCTGTATTCGGTTACTGCCCATGCCACGCCTCCGCGAGTCATCAGTGCGGCGGTAGGGACAGTTGCCGGAATCACGATCGTTGCCCTGTCGAAACCGCCCGACCTGAGCGCCAGTGGAGCGGTCTGGGCGAGCGTGTTCTTCGCCGGGTCGGCCGTCACCGGGCATGTCATGCGACGCGACCGGAGTCGACGAGCCACCGAACTGAACGAACGGCAGATCGACGCCGCAGCACGCACCCGACACTCGCATCTCGTCCTGACGAACGAGCGGCTCCGCATCGCTGACGAACTTCGCACCGTCCTCACCCGGTCCATAGACACGATCGCTCGCCACGCCGAAACCGGCTCGCGTCTTGTCGACAGCGACATCGACGTAACTGGCGATGCCCTTCGCGCCATCTCGACGATCAGTCGCGATGCGCTCAATGACCTCCGACGGTTGCTCACGCACCTCCGCAACCCGACGGAGGGGTCGAACTATTCACCGATCTCGTCCACGCTCGAGACGGTCGGCGGCAACACCGCTGGCGTTCCGCGATGACTCCGTCGATCCGAGTGCTCGTCGCTGACGATCAAGCGCTCGTACGACGCGGGTTCCTCGCGCTGCTCCGGGCCGAGGACGGCATCGAGGTCGTCGGCGAAGCGGCCAATGGTTACGAAGCGGTCAAGCTGGCCAAACGCGAGCGGCCGGACGTGATCCTGATGGACATCCGCATGCCCGAGATGGACGGACTCGAAGCCACGCGAGTGATCACGGCCGACCCAACGCTGAGCGCGGTGCGCATCCTCATCCTGACCACCTTCGACCTCGACGCCTACGTTCATGAAGCACTTCGGGCCGGCGCGTCAGGCTTCCTGCTCAAGGACACACTCCCGCCCGAACTGCTTGCAGCAGTTCGGGTCGTCGCCGCCGGAGAAGCGCTCCTGGCCCCCAGCATCACTCGGCGGCTGATCGAAGACTTCGTTCGGAGACCGATAGCGGTAGCGGACGATCCTCGGCTCCGACAACTCACCGCACGCGAACGCGAAGTTCTCGCCGCCGTCGCCAGGGGACGCTCCAACGCCGAACTTGCCGACGAACTCTTCATGAGTCACGCCACCGCCAAAACTCATGTCAGCCACCTGCTCACGAAGTTCACCGCCCGCGATCGGGCCCAACTGGTCGTCGCCGCCTACGAAACCGGTCTTGTCTCGCCCGGGCAAACCTGATGACCCGCTGTCACAAACTCGTCCGAGCGAGGGGAGAGTGTGCGCTGGTCGCTTTGTGAGCGACCCAGGCACCAATCTCGGCGCGGGTTTCGGGGCTAGCCGCGCGCCGCCGCTTCCCATTCGGTGAGGAAGCGCATGAGCTGAAGGGAATCGTCGAGCCGGGGGCTCGGACGTTCGGCCTCCAGCCGGCCGGCGGCGATGTTGGCCTCGACCATGCGCACCTGATGGTCGAACGCGTCGAGCGAGTCCGTCACGGCGATGGTCTGCGGGTCGCCGTCGTAGGGACGCCACACGAACGAGTTGTCGCCGCGCCCCGGAAGCCACGGATTGGTGAGAAACGTCAGCGCACCGTTGGTGCCGTGCACCTCGAAGCGCGAGGTGTTGCCGTACGTCTCGGCAGTGTGGATCGTGGCGAGGACACCGTCGGCGAAACGAACGGTTGCCGCCGTCTCGAAGATGTTTCCGTCAGCCTCTGACACTGTGCCCAGCGCCGTGAGCTCGCGGCGAGCGAAGGCTCCATCACCGCGAATCGCATCCACCACGAGTTGCACGAGCGACGCCGGGTAGCACCCGAGGTTGTAGATCGCGCCCCGCCCTTCGGGATTGACGAGATGGGCGATGTTTGCGGCGTAGCTCGCATGGACTGCCTTCAGGGTGCCGAGGCGCCCGTCACGAAGCACGTCGACGAAGCGGGCGATCACCGGGTGCGCGAGGTACATCAGACCCTCGACGAAGAACACGGAGTCCCGCACGGATGCAAGCACGGCGTTCGCCTGCTCCATCGACACCGTGAGCGACTTCTCCGAGAGGACGGCCTTGCCCGCCGCTGCGGCGAGGATCGTCGCCTCGTGGTGGACGTGGTTGGGCGTCCCCACGTAGACGACGTCGACGTCAGGAGACGTGAGCGCGGCTTCGAGACTCGTGAAAGCACGGGCAATGCCATGTCGAACGCGGAATGCCTCGAGACGCTGCGGGTCCCGTCCGACGACGACCGTCGCGACGGAGCCGGAGCTTGCCTCGATCGCCTTCGCCATCGTGTCGGAGATGAAGCTGGTCCCCAGGATGGCCCATCGCAACATGGCGTCATCCTTGCACCCCGGCCTTTGCCGGATGACCGGATGCGACTGATGGTCGACGGTCGGTCTTCCGCTGTCGGCGAAGATGGGACGGTGCGCAAGGCTTCCCATGCCCGGTCTCGGAGTGCCGTCCAACGGTGTTTGTCAACCGGCGCCGCAATGCTCCTCACCCTGCTGTCTCCGGATCACGCAGGAGCGGCCGTTTCCGGGTCAGCCCTGACGTTGGCCAAGCGGACCTGTGCCGCAGCGGTGACGGACTCGGCCGGGCCGTGGAAGGTGGGGAGCAAGCGTCTGGTGGCCGCCGTTGCGTGGAACGAAGGATCCGAGCGGGCTTGTCTCGTTGTCCTGCGCGTCGGCACCACAACCTCGACCGTGGTGGCGACAGCAGCGATCGATGCGGGGTTCTCGGAGCGATACGACGAGCGCTACTCGCCCGGCCTGCGCCGAGAGGTGCTCCGGTTCCCTGACGGCACGATTGGCGTGGTGGTCGGCCGCACAGCGATGAACGAGTCGGGTGGTGGCGGAACTGAAACGACACTGTGGCGGCTCAAGGGCACCACGCTCACTATCGCCTTCTCCGCCGTGCTCAACGGCGCCCGGACGATCAACGAAGCGGTCGAGTCACCGTGTCCGCCCGACCCGCCGCTTCGACTCAGCTCGACGAACGGTGTCGTGCGGCTGCACGTGACCGATTGCGCCAATGGCGTCTCGACGCCGCAGACGTTCCGCTTCGATGGCACCCGGTTCCGCTGACCCACGCAGCCGCAACGGCAACGACCGCATCGTCAGTGCCGGGCCAGCGCCTGCAGGATGTTGAGCCGGGCGGCACGACCGGCGGGGCGGATCGACGCAACGATGCCCGCGACCACGGCGAGCACGACGACCACGATCAGCGTGGTGACCGGAATAGTGAAGGACCTCAGACCTTCGTCGCGCAACGAGATGATCACTGCATAGCCGAGAAGGATGCCGATCACGATGCCCTGGGCGGTGCCGAGCAACGCGGTGATGACCGACTCCCAACGCACCGAGGACCGGACCTGCGATCGGAATGCCCCAACGGCTCGAAGAAGACCGAGCTCGCGGGTTCGTTCGTAGACCGACAGGCTCAAGGTGTTGGTGATGCCGAAGACGGCGATGATCACGGCCAGGGCCAGGAGCCCGTAGATCAGGTTGACGAACTGGTTGATCTGTTTTGACTGCTCATCGATGTACGACGAGCGGGTGAGCAGCTCTCCGGTCGGGTAGTCCTTGGTGACGCTCTCGACGGCACTCATCGCCTTGGCCTCACTGATGCCAGGTGCTTTCGTGCCGAACACGGCGAACGAGAAGAGATCAGCGCCGCTGCTGCGGAAGAGCTCTTCGCTGATCGTGTACGGACCGGCGAGCTCATCCTTCTGATAAACGCCCTGGACTCGCAACGGGCGTTTGACGCCATCGAGCAGTCGGAGATTGACCGTTGCCCCAACGGTGAGGCCGTCCTTCTTCGCCCGCTTCTCGCTGACGAGGATGCCCGTCGCCGTGAGGTCGCTCGCTTTTCCGCTGATGAACTTCATGTCGAAGGCATCACCGATCGTCTTGGGGTCAACGACGGACAGGGCGCTGGCTTTGGTCCTTTCCTCCACGTTCCCGTATCCGAGCTGGAGGCTGCTGGCGCTCCCGACCTCCGGAAGGGCATTCAGTTTCTGGGTGAGCTCGGGCGGAAGACCGCCGAAGCCTTGAGTGCGGGTATTGACGACGAAGTCACCCACGAACTGCTCCCCGATGATCGATCGCACGGAACTCGTCACCGATGCGGCCAGGACCGAGATTCCGGTCACGAGCGAGACGCCGACCATGAGCGCTGCCGCGGTGCGGGCGGTGCGCTTGGGATTGCGCATCGAATTCTGTCGAGCCAGGGTGCCCGTCATACCGACGACCCGGGGGAGCGGGGCGCCGATGAAGCCGGCGACGGGCCGAGCCATCAGCGGGCCGAGGACGAAGATGCCGATGAACAGCAACGGGACCCCCAGGCTGAGTTGGCGAACGTTGCCGGCGAGGCCGACTGCCACGAGCAACGAGCCGACGAAGGACACGAGTAGGCCGGCGATGAGCCGCCCTTTCGATGTGGCCGACTTGTCGAGAGCGACGTCGCGCATTGCCGCCACCGGCGCCACCTTCGATGCCCGAACCGATGGCGAAACGGCAGCGAACACCGTCATGACGACGCCGACCACGAACGAGACGATCGCCGTGCGGGGGAGCAACACAACCCCACCGGCCGGGATGTCGATGCCGAACGTGGCCATGAGGTTCTTCAGCACCGTCGACATGCCTATGCCGGCGACGAACCCGACGGCCGACGCGATCAATCCGATGATGACGGACTCGACGAGTATCGAAGAGATGATCTGTCCTCGGCTCGCGCCCACCGCACGCAGGAGGGCGTTCTCCCGTTGCTTCTGGGCGACGATGATCGAGAACGTGTTGTAGATGATGAAGGACCCGACGAACAGGGCGACAGCGGCAAACACGAGCAACAAGATGTTGATGAAGCTCAGCGCATCGCCGACCGCGTTCTGACTCTCCTTCGTGATCTCGGCGCCGGTCAGGACCGTTGTGTCGGGACCGAGCGCCTTCTGCACTCGGTCAGCCAACGTGCGTTCGGTCACCCCCGGCTCTGCGGCAACCTGCACGGCGTCGATCTCGCCGGGCTTGCCGACGAACGACTGGGCCGTCGGCACGTCGAAGAGGGCGAACGTCGATCCGCCCGGAGAATCGGCATTGCCGAAGCGAACGGTGCCGACAAGGGTGAAACCGCGTTTGCCGCCTTGGCTGATGACCGTCACCTTGTCGCCGAGCGTGAACTTGCCCTTCTTCGCGGTGCCGGCGTCCATCATCATCTGTTCGCCGCCACGCGGGTAGACGCTGTCGCCCACCTTCTGCCACGCCTCCAAAGGATTGTCGGTGATCGACATGCCGAAGTTCGGCGCGCCGTTGTCGACCCCGATCGGCTTGCCGTCCTTGCCGATGACGCGGGCGAATCCGCCAACATTCGCAACCGCATCGTCAACGCCGACCACGGCCTTGATCTCGGCGAGGATCGACTCCGGCAGGCGGTCGTAGAGCTTCTGGCCGAAGCCGACGTCGATCTCACTGCTGGAGCGGACGTAGGTGTCGGTGGTCTTGTAGACGTCGGCGAAGAGCGTGTCGAACGTGCGGCCGATGGTGTCGGTGAACACCAGCGTTCCGGCGAGGAACGCGATGCCGATCACAATCGACAGGCCGGTGCCGACCAGTCTTCGCTTGTTGAACAGTGCGGACTTGAGAGCAATGCGGAGCATGGGAGATCACGACCCGAATTGGCGCATGCGATCAAGCACACGTTCCGCGGTTGGTTGGTCCATCTCGTCGACCACGCGCCCGTCGGCGAGGAAGACGATGTGATCGGAGAACGATGCGGCGACCGGGTCGTGGGTCACCATCACGATGGTCTGCCCGAGGTCGATCACCGCGCGACGCATGAATTCGAGGATCTCGGTGCTGGCATGGCTATCGAGGTTGCCGGTCGGTTCGTCGGCAAAAATGATCTCGGGTCGGGCGACGAGGGCTCGGGCGACCGCCACGCGCTGCTGCTGACCGCCGGACAGTTCAGAGGGACGGTGAGTCAGCCGGTCGGCCAATCCGACGGTTTGCACGACCCGATCGAGCCACGCCTGGTCGGGCTTGCGGCCGGCCAAGAGGTCGGGAAGGGTGATGTTCTCCAATGCCGACAGGCTCGGCACGAGGTTGTAGGACTGGAAAACGAAGCCCACCTTGTCCCGCCGGAGCTTGGTGAGTTGCTTGTCGTGGAGTGTGGTGAGGTCGACGTCGCCGATGAAGGCCCGTCCTGACGTGAGCGGATCGAGACCGGCCATGCAGTGCATGAGCGTCGACTTGCCGGAACCGGACGGCCCCATGATGGCGCTGAAGCGACCCGTCTCGAAGGCAACGGTGACGTGGTCGACCGCGGTGACCTCGTTGTCCTCGGATCCGTAGACCTTGCTGGCGTCGACGGTGCTCGCCGCGCTGGTCCGGGTTCGTGCCGTGGGCGGGGTGAGAAGCGTGTCCGTCGGTGCCATGTGGTCTCCTGTTCGTCCGTATCTTGCCGACCTCGGAGTGCGCACAAGGTCAGCCGACTGTGTTGACCACGGTGAACCGACCAGCCGTCGAGCGGTAGGGGCGAAGGTCACGAGGTGGCTCCCCGTTCGCCCGGCGTTCGTGTGGCCCGAGTGTTCGGATCACCGCGCTCCCATCTACTCTCATCCGCCATGGCTGCCGTGCTGCTCGAGACCCTGGAACCCGAAGTTGCCCTCGTCACGCTGAACCGACCCGATCTGCTCAACGCCATCGACGGCACCCTGCTCGACGACCTTGATGCTGCCCTCGACGAGATCGAGGCGTCGGGGGAGTTCCGTGCCGTGATCATCACCGGAGCCGGTCGGGCGTTCTGTGCGGGCGCGGATCTGAGCGGCACCGGGACGGCGTGGACGAAACCGTCGCGCACCGCACTCAAGACGTCATACGACGGTCAGGTGCGGCTCGCGGATCAGATGACACGTCTCTACGAACTGTCGGTGCCGGTCATCGCCGCCGTCAACGGAGCAGCCGTGGGTGGCGGGTTGGCCTACGCCCTGCATTGTGATGTGCGCATAGCTTCGGAGTCGGCACGGTTCGGGTCGGCGTTCATCACCGCAGGCTTCTCGTCTCTCGACATGGGGACGAGCTATCTGCTGCCGAAGATCGTCGGTGCCGGACGGGCTCGAGAGATGATGCTCAGCGGTCGGATCATCGATGCGACCGAGGCCTACCGGATCGGCCTGGTGCACGAGGTCGCGACACAACCGGACCTACTCGACGCCGCCCTCGCTGTCGCGAGACGGATCGCCGCCAACAACGAGTTCGGGGTGTGGCAGACCAAGCTCGGGCTCAACGTTGCCCTCGACGCGCCGAGCCTTCGCCATGCCAAGGAGATCGAGAATCGCACCCAGATCCTCGCCGTGCAGACGGGCAACCCGAAAGAGGCCGGGATGGCGCGTCGGGAACGGCGCGCTCCCGACTTCGACCGGATGTAGCCGGCCGGCTTTCGAACTGTCTTGTGACTCGCGGGACTAGCGAACCAGTGCCCAGACGCCGGTCACCACGGCGAAACAGCCGAACACGCCGAGCGCCCGCCGAAATGGGTTGACGCCGCGGACGACCTCGTCCGCCGCCCACCAGGCAAGCGCGCCGACGACCACCCAGTCGAGCGTTGTCCGCAGAGCACCCGAGGGGTCGAGCACGCGGCGGGTCAGCGTGACGGCGAGATACAGGCCGAGCGCCATGTTGGGGAACTGGGCCATGACGATCTGCCCGGTCTGTCGCGACCGGAACATCCACTCGTACGCTCGACGAACCATCGAGCGAAGGTCTAGTCGTGTTCGAACTTGCCGTCAGGGCAGGTCGACGGGACAGGATGGACTC
>JANPDB010000013.1:0-8675 GCA_031431255.1 Acidimicrobiia bacterium
GAGAGCTCACGGGTGTTGTTCGACGTGAGGATCACCAGCGGGATCTGCTTGGCGACGACGGTGCCGAGCTCGGGGATCGACACCTGGTAGTCGGACAGGATCTCGAGGAGCAGGGCCTCGGTCTCAACCTCGACGCGGTCGACTTCGTCGATGAGCAGCACCACGGGCTCCTCGGCCCGGATCGCTTCGAGCAACGGACGGGTCAGGAGGAACTCCTCACCGAAGATGTCCTCTTCCACGTCGGTCCACGTGCCACCCTCTTCGGCGACGCGCTGGGCCTGGATGCGCAGGAGCTGCTTCTTGTAGTTCCACTCGTAGAGGGCCTTGGATTCGTCGAGGCCTTCGTAGCACTGCAGACGGATCAGGCGGGCGCCCGTCATCTTCGCGACAGCCTTCGCCAACTCGGTCTTGCCGGTACCGGCCGGGCCTTCACACAGAATCGGTTTGCCGAGACGGTCGGCCAGGAACACGACACCAGCGATGCCATCGTCGGCCAGGTAGTTCTGGCCGCGCAGGCCTTCACGGACTTCGGCAACGGAGGTGAAACGGTCACTCACGAGGAGGTTCTGCCTTTCGGTAATGTGCCGCACGAGGTCGAGCGACGATGCTGCGAAGGTGGTGCAGAGCGAACGCGCGGTGGCCGGAGAGCAAACGTGCGGCACTGATGTTGTCCGTCCAACGACCCAACTGGCAAAACGGTGCCCTCTGGCGTGCCCGTTGTCACGCTCAAGACCGGACCTGTCCGGTGCTCTGCTTGCCGTTCTGCGACACGCCGGTGCACGCTTAGGACCGGACCTGTCCGGTGCTCTGCTTGCCATCCGGCGAACGCGCTGTGCACGCTACGACCGCACCTGGCCGGTGCTCTGTTTGCCGTTCTGCGACACGCCGTTGTCACGCTCAAGACCGGACCTGTCCGGTGCCGCGAACCACGTACTTCGTCGTCGTCAGCTCCCGCAGTCCCATCGGGCCTCGTGCGTGGAGCTTCTGGGTGGAGATGCCGATCTCGGCGCCGAAGCCGAACATCTCGCCGTCGGTGAATCGGCTCGATGCGTTCACCACGACGGCGGCGGCATCGACCTCGTTGACGAACCGATCGGCGTTGGCGAGGTCGCGGGTGACGATGACTTCGGTGTGGCCGGTGCCGTTCACGCCAATGTGGGCGATCGCCGCGTCGATCGACGGAACAACGGCGACCGTGAGCTTGAGGTCGAGGAACTCCCGGGCGAAGTCGTCGGCCGTGGCCAGCCCCATCCGGTCGGCGCCGACGATCGAGCACGCCGCAGGGTCACCGACGAGCTCCACCTCGGGCATCGCCGATGCCACGATGGGCAGGAAGGTCGCCGCGACCGCCTCGTGCACAAGGAGCGATTCGAGCGCATTGCACACCGATGGACGCTGCGTCTTGCCATTGAGCAGGATCGTCAGCGCCATGTCGAGGTCGGCACTCTCGTCGACGTAGAGATGGCAGTTGCCATCGCCGTCGATCACGTAGGGCACGGTCGCGTTGTCGAGAATTGACCGAATCAGCGACGGGCCACCGCGCGGGATGAGCACGTCGATCGACTCCCGCAGCTTCATGAACTGGGTGGCCGCTTCGTAGCTCGTGTCCTCGACGAGCACGAGCCCGTCGGCCGGCAGACCCGCCTTGACGAGACCGTCGCGCATCGCCGACGCGATCACCCGGTTCGACTCGATCGCCGCGCTCGAACCCCGCAAGAAGGCGGTGTTGCCGGACTTGCAGCACAGACCGAAGGCGTCGCTGGTGACGTTCGGACGGTTCTCGTAGATGATGGCGACGACGCCGAGAGGCACGCGGACCTTGGAGATGCGGATCCCGTTGGGCCGCACCCAGCCCTCGACGATCTCGCCGACCGGGTCGGCCAGCCCGGCGACGGAGCGCAGACCCGCAGCCATCGCCCGTACCCGGGCGTCGGTCAGCCGGAGCCGGTCGACGACGGGAGCGGGGGTTCCGGCGGCCTCGGCGCGCGACACGTCGATGGCGTTGGCAGCCAGCACCTCGTCCGATGCGGCGTCGAGCAGGTCGGCGGCGGCGAGCAGGGCGGCGTTTTTGGTGGCCGTGGACGCCATCGCCTTCGAAGCCACCTTTGCCCGCCGTCCCAGTTCGGCCATGCGGGCAGCGAGATCGGCAGACACGGACGCAGATCCTACCGGCACCCCCACCCCACCTAGCGGAGGACTCCTCTCTCGGCGCCAACCCACCCTTGCGTGGGCCGGCTGGCTCGCACGGGCCGGGAAACCGCCCGTTTTCCGAAGTGAGCCGGCCCAAGCCCATGAGCTAGCCCACGACGGTTCGGTTCCCGAGGCGACCGGCTGGACACGAGCGGACAAACACTCCAGGGAGGGGTGGAACCCCTCCCTGGTGCGACGTGCTCAATCGACCGAATCGACGGTCTTGGCTATCAGCCCGCGGTCTGCTCCTTGAACTTCTTGTAGGTGCCGAGCGAACCTTCCTTGTTGATGACAGGACCCTGAGCAAAAAAGGTGCCGAACTCCTTCGCATCTCGAACCTTGTAACGGGCGACTCGGCTGGCCTCATTCAAGTAGGCGTCCTTCGTCCCATCCATCTTGTTCGTTACGCCCGGAAGCGTGAGCGGCATCGCCTTGTCGATGGCACGAGCGGCGAGCATGATGTTGGGCCGGTTGAGGCCGCCCTCGTAGGTCGCGGCGAGGCGAAGGATCTCGACGTAGTACCAGGCGAACACCCAGCCGGTGGCGTAGGTCGACTGGTTCGGATCGAGCCCCCCAGCCTTCAACGTTGCCCGGACCAACTTGACGAACGAATCGTCCTTCCACTCCTCGTCGTTGATGTCCTTCAGGTAGCTCAGGATGTAGTTGTCCTTGCCGGTCAGCCCCTGGTCGATAAGCGGCTTGAAGAACTGCCCGAGTGAACCGCAGGTAGCCGAAATCATCACCTTGCCCTTAAAGCCTCGCTTCTCCAACTCCGCCATCGCCTGAACGCAGAAAGCTCCTGAGGTCTGCACCAGGATCACATCGGGTAGGGCGGCCTCGAGGTTGGTGAACTGGTTGGTGAGGTTCGGGGCGGTCGCCTCGTGCAGTTCCTCCTTGGCGATAGTGATGTTCGTTCCCTTGATGGCAAGACGAAAGCCCTTCGAATAGCTCAGGCCGAAGTCGTTGTTGAACGTGAGCATCCCGACCTTGGCCCCGTTCGGGAACTCGCCTTTGACCCACTCCGCCCACAGGAAGGCCTCGGTGGTGTAGTCGACCTGCATGCCGGTCGTCCACGGATGGCCGTCCACATCACCCCACTGGGCGGCTCCGGTCGCGTTCAGAAGTTGGGGCATGCACTCCTTGTTCGTGTCGTCCCAGATGGCCAGGTTGTTCGGCGTTCCGAGGGTCGTGACCAGCGCGGCATACTTACCCGAGGCGATGGCCTCCGCAACGTTTGCCTTCGTTTTCGCCGGCTCATACACGTCGTCCCTGACGTCGAGTGAGATCTTGCGTCCCGCCACACCACCTTGATCGTTGATGTAATTGAAGTAGTTCTGCGCTCCGTCAGCGATCAGACCGAAGCCGGCCAGAGGGCCGGACTTGGGCAGTGACATGAACGCCTTGATTTCGGTGGCGCTGATGCCCTGGTTGACGTTGTAGTCCTTGGGGCACTTCGAAAGATCGACTTTGAAGCCGCTCTTACCGAGATAGGTGCCGTCGGACTGTTTGCCCAGCCCACCGGCCGACGCCGCCGGGGCTTTGGTCGCGGGAGCAGTGGTCGCAGCTGCGGACTTCTTGGTGGTCTTCGTGGCGGACTTCTTGGTTGCCTTCTTGGTTGCGCCGAGCGCCGGCGTCGAAGCCACCAGCACTCCGCAGATAGCAACCGCGATTGCGGCGCGAACGCCACGCGATTTTCCGATAGTCATCATATTTTACCCCCTGGTATCCCGAGCGCTGTCGGGTTTGGTGTGTTTGAAGTTGGCGGGACCGGGTCGTCGGGCTCAGGAGCGGAGCTTTCGGAGTGTGACGACAGGCACAGTACTCAGTTTAGGGCGCGAGGGCAGCTTCATCCGGTTCACCCAACGTCTTGTCGGGTTCGGTCACCAGCGACCGGCCGCCGGACGCCTCCTCGAGCCATGACGGGTTCGGAACGACGCGCACCACCCTCGCCCGAAACCGGCGGAGCCCATCGATGACTCCGCCCGGGAGGACGAACACGAAGAGCAACAGCAGCAGTCCAAAGGAAACGGCGACAATGCCGCCCTTGCCCTGGCGAGTGGCAAGCCATTTCATGCTCACCGGGCCAAGCTTCTCCGTGTCGGTCAGGTTCTCGAGGAGATAGTTGACGATCACAACGAGCACGGCTCCCGGTATTGCCCCGGAGACCGTGGCTCCTCCCCCCATCACGAGCCCAATGATCAGCGTGATGCTGAGCGCGACGCTGAAGCTGACGTCGGAAGCGAATGGCAGGTTGACGATGAGCATCCAACCGGCCACGCCGCAAAAGCCGGCACTCAGTCCGAACACCATCACCTTGTTCATCGGCACCGAGATACCGCTGATCGACGCGGCGATCGGGTTGTCACGTTGGGCGACCAATGCCCGTCCGGCCCGGCTGTTCACCATGTTGCGGGCGAGGATGAACATCACGGCAGCGACTGCGAGCAGGACGAAGTAGCGATATCGGTGGGGGTCGATGCGTTCCTGGGGGTCAAATGGTGTCCATGACGGGGGCTCGAGCGTTCCGGCTACGTTCTTGCCGTTCGATCCGCCCGTCAACGACGAGTAGCGGATGATTACCGTAGGGAACGTGATCGCCAAGGCGAACGTAACCACGACCAGGTAGAGCCCTTTGATCCGAAGGGCGGGCAACCCCACGATGCATCCGAGGAGGAAGGGCAGAGCAAAGGCCAACGGCAAGGCGAGGAAGAAGCTCCAGTGATGGTCCTCCACAGCGATCACCGTCGCATAGGCACCCAACCCGACGAATGCCGAATGCCCGAGCGAGATCTGGCCCGAATAGCCAATGACCAGGTTGAGTCCAAGAATAGCGACTGAGTACGCCAATACCTTGTTCCAGTTGAGCATCTGACCGGTCGGATTTCCGAATAGCTCGGGCAGCTTCACGAACGGAAGCGCGATGAGTGCGGAAGTCGCAAACACCCATGAACCGACACGGTACCCACGGTGCCGTGCGGTTCCCTGAACCAATGTCATGGCCATTAGACGCGCTCCACTCGGACTTTGCCGAACAACCCGTTGGGCCGAACCAGCAGGACGATGATGACCAGCAGCAACGTGACGGCGAGAACAAGATCCGAACCGATGAACGTGACGTACCCGCCAATCATCGTCTGCAGCTGACCGACGAGGATCCCGCCGACGACCGCTCCGACGAGGCTGTCCAGACCACCGATGGTGGCCGCGGCAAAGGAGAACACGAGGATCTTGGCCATGAAGGACGGATCAAGCAACGACTTCGTGTCCGACAGCACGAGGCATCCTGCCAAGGTCCCGATCGCAGCGGCGAGTGCCCACCCGAACTGGAGGGTCTTGCCGATGCTGATGCCCACGAGCCGGCTCGATTCAAGGTTGGATGACACCGCCCGGAACGCGAGCCCGATCTTGGTCTTGCTGAGGAGCATCGAAACGGCCACCGTCATCACCGTCACGGTGATCCAGATACCCAACGTTGCATGGAATAGTCGAGCACCGAAGATGTCGAAATAGTCCTTTTTGGGATCGGACGGAAACGGGCTCGGAAATCCCTTGGGGTCAGCCGCCCAGATCAGCATGGCGAACCCATCGAGGACCGAGAGCAACGCGATGGTCACCATGGTGATCGGCAGGTGGTTCGCCGGATCGAAGGGACGAATGAAGATCCGCTCGAACCCCGCAGCAAACACCGCGGAAAGGACCATCGCAGCCAGGATTCCGAGCCAGACCGGCCACTTCTGCTCGCGACTGAACACCCAAGCCACAAAGCTGAAGAACATGGCCATCGAGCCCTGGGCGAAGTTGATGATGCCGGTCGCTTTGTAGATGAGCACGAGAGCGAGCGCGACCGCTCCATAGATGAACCCGTTCGCCAGCGCGTCCAGGAATCTGATCCAGAACAGCTGCAATCCGTCCATCGCGATGAATATCGCCGACAACACCGCCACGATCGCTCCGGTGAGCGCCAAGCCCCTGGCCCCAATTTCGTCGACGCGGTCGCGCAGCCCTTCGGTGAAGCCGGGTAGTGCGCCCTTGCGAACGCGGGCCTTGTCAATCATGCTCACGGGGACCTCCTAGTACCCGAGGTACGCACGGCGCACCGCGTCATCGTTCTTTAGCTCATCGGACGTTCCGGACAACGCGATCTGCCCCGCCTCCAGGACATACGCCCGGTCGGCGATGTCGAAAGCAAGCGTGGCGTTTTGCTCGACGACGAGCATGGTTACTCCTTCTTCCTTCTTGATCGTTTTGAGCCGAGCGAAAAGGTCCTCGACGATGATCGGTGCCAGACCGAGCGACGGCTCGTCCAGCAGGAGCAGCTTTGGAAGGCTCATCATTGCCCGGGCCACGGCAAGCATCTGTTGCTCCCCACCCGAAAGGCTGCCGGCGATCTGAGTTCGGCGCTCGCCTAGGCGAGGGAAGAACGTGTACCACCGGTCGAATTCTGCGGAGAGATTTTGCTTCTTCCGCCGGAATGCCCCGACCTCGAGGTTTTCGGCAACGGTCAAGTCGGCGAAGGTCCCACGGCCTTGGGGCACGTGGGCGACGCCGAGACGTGCGATGTCCGACGTGGACTTGCCGCTGAGGGACATTCCGTCGAAGGTGATCGACCCGGACGTGGAAACCATCTGACAGATCGAGCGGATCGTCGTTGTCTTGCCCGCTCCATTTGCACCGAGAACGACGGTGACTTCGCCGTCGTTCACTGTCAAGTCGATGCCGTGCAGCGCTTCGACAGGCCCGTAGCTGGCCCGGACACCTTTCAGCGCGAGCAGACTCATGCTGCACCCGCCGTGGCGGCACTCCCCAGGTACGCCTCGACGACTCTGGGGTTGCGGCTGATCTCGGCGGGCACCCCTTCCGCGATCTTGCTCCCGAAGTTGAGAACGACGATGTTGTCGGAGATCGACATGACCAGGGACATGTGATGTTCGACCAGCAGGACCGTCAATCTGTACCTGTCGCGAAGGTCCCTGATCAGATCCCCGAGCTCGTCGACTTCACTGTGTGTCAGCCCTGCGGCAGGCTCGTCGAGCATCAACAACTTCGGGTCGCTGGCCAGGGCTCGGGCCAACTCCACACGCTTTAGCGTTCCATACGGAAGCCCGGCGGCAGGGCGGAACGCCAGATCGGCCAAACCGAGCTCGTCGAGAATGCCGTAGGCCTTCATAGACAGCCTCTTTTCCTCTGACTTCGTTCCGATCCTCAGCGCGCTTCGAAAGAAGCCATTTCGACCTTGAGTGTGCGCACCAAGCATCACGTTCTCGAGCACGCTGAGGCGCGACCACAACGCCAAGTTTTGGAACGTCCTGCTGATCCCGTGGCTGGCGATGTGCTCCGGTCGAAGGTCGAGAAGATTGCGCCCTTCAAACGTGATCGATCCCGAGCTGAGCTGGTAAACGCGGCTGATCACGTTGAACATCGTGGTTTTGCCCGCGCCGTTCGGGCCGATGAGGCCGAGGATCTGTCCGGGTTCAATGGAGAACGTCAGCGAATCCAGAGCGAGGATGCCGCCAAAACGAACCGTAACGTCATTGACATCGAGCAAGGCCACGTGGGTCCGATCTGTCGCTCAGGCACGACACGAGGATGTGTCGGCGCGGCTTTGGTGTGCTGGTCTGGTGTGAAGAATGGCACACCATAGACGATGGGCATTCCCTTCCCTCGCCACAAGTAGGCGCGCGCCGCCCAAATCGTGTCATCGATTCAGGACGATCCAGATGGAGCCGACCAGCGCGGGTGGATCGGACGCGCAATCTTCAACCGGACCGGTTTGGCGGTCGGGGTCGACCCGGAACCAAGCTTGGGGTCGTGCCCCCCTTCGAGATCGACCCGAACGCCGCCGGATTCGACCCGGGGCGATTGACCCGGATCACCGATCACCTCCGCCGCAACTTCATCGACCCGGGCAAGATCGCTGGCTGTCAGACCCTCGTCGCCCGCCACGGGAAGGTTGCGCACTTCGACTCGCAGGGACTCGCCGACCTCGAGAGCGCCACTCCGCTTCGTGACGACGCGATCTTCCGCTACTACTCGATGACCAAACCGATCACGTCGGTGGCGTTGATGACGCTCTACGAGCGGGGATACTTCCAGCTGAACGATCCGGTCTCGAAGTTCATCCCGTCCTGGAAGAACCACAAGGTCTGGGTCTCGGGCTCTGGCGAGAACATGGTGCTCGAACCTCCGAGGCGGGCGATGACCGTCCGTGACCTGCTCTGCCACACCAGTGGCCTCACGTACGGGTCGATCCTCGCCGGCGTCGGGGCGATCGTCGAACCCCATCCCGTCGAGGAGGTCTACGACGCACTCCGGGTGCGCGAAGACCGCAACCAGCCACTCGCCGAACTCGCGAACCAACTGTCCAACGTGCCGCTTCGCTTCCACCCGGGCGAGCGCTGGATGTATTCCCTCGCCACGGAGATGTGCGCGTACCTCGTCGAGGTGATCTCGGGCCGGCGGTTCGACGACTATCTGCACTCTGAGAT
>JANPDB010000014.1:0-4329 GCA_031431255.1 Acidimicrobiia bacterium
CGGGCTCGTAGCGCGGGAGGACGTGGTGCTCCTTCCCCACCTCGGTTCGGCCACCGTCGAGACCCGAACCGCGATGGCGGTGCTGGCCGTTCGCAACTGCCTCGCCGTCCTCAACGGCGAGCTCCCGCTCACTCCGATTCGCTAGACCAGCCCATTCGCTCGGCGAACCCATTCGCCGTTCGCCGATGGGGTCACCCCTCGATCGTGGGCCAGCTGGCTCGCTTGGGCCGGCACAGTTCGAAAAGACCCGCCTCTGCTGGCCGGAGACAGCCTCCCGGCCCGCGGGGTTCGTCTACGCGGCGTTGACCGTGGTGGTGGCTCCGGGGCCGGCGGTGGTTGCCGGCGTGGGGCGACGGCGCAGCGAGACGTCGGAGCACTCGACGCAGGACGACTCGGGGAGCACGCCGAGGCGGACCAGATGGCCGTACAACCAACAGCCGAGGCAGAACCCGAGGCCGGCTTCGAGCGAAGCGGCGAACACCAGGACGGCCATGGCCACGACCGCGACGGTCGGAGCACCGGCGAACCAGCCGAGCACCGCGACCGACGACACGACGAGGCCAATTCCCTGGGCGAAGCGCTTCGGCGAGCCGGCAACGGTCTTCGGCTCACCGAGGCGGGGAGCCACAACGTGCACCGCAAGACGAGCGAGGGGCGAGAAGGTCGGGCCGGCAATCACCCGGGCAACGAAGCCGAAGGCCAGCGTGACCAGCAGAAACGACCAACGAAACGCCAGGAACAGTACGGCCTGAGCAACCACACCGGAGGCAACGACCCGCGCCGCCTTCTCATTCACCGTCGCCGGAAATCGGAGCCATGTCGGACGCATACCTCCACCCTATCGGCAATTCCCGACAAAAACCATCGGCTTTATCGCCAATCGCCAACCAAAGCGAAGAGTCGGGCCCAAGCGCACGTCGACCGGTTTCACGCGCAGATCATCGAAAACGACGAACCTGCCAGCGCGTTTCAGGAAGGTGCGCGCCACACTGCCCGATCTGCGCGCCAAGGACGGGAGACCGCCTATGCGCCCGCGAACTGCTTGGTCAGCTCGCGTTTCAGGAACTTTCCGGCAGCGTTGCGGGGCAGCGGTTCATCGATCATGAAGACCTTCGTCGGCACCTTGAACGACGCCAGCTTCGTGGCCACATGGGCCTGTAGCGCCGCCTTGTCGAGCGTGGCGCCGGGCAGCATGTGGACGGCCACGGCGACCTCCTCGCCGAGACGGGGATGTTCGAGGCCGAACACTGCGGCTTCGTGGATGCCCGGCAGCTCGTAGATCACCGCTTCGATCTCAGCGCAGTAGACGTTCTCGCCGCCGCGCAGGATCATGTCCTTGGCGCGGTCCTCGATGTAGAGGAACCCGTCCTCGTCGAGCCGACCGATATCGCCGCTGATCAGCCACCCGTCGACGATCGTCTCCGCAGTTGCCTCTGGCTTGTTCCAGTAGCGCCGAATCAGGTTTGGGCCGCGGAACCAGATGTCGCCCCGCTCGCCTACCGGCAGAGGCTCGCGATCCAGCCCGCGAATCTCGAGATCCATGACGGGCACCCAGCGGCCGGTGCTCGTCGGGTGTTCGAGATAGTCCCGGCCGCGATTGCCCGGGCCGTAGGCGTTCGTCTCGGTCATGCCGTAGCCGAGCACGGGACCGCCACCCTTGAGCGAGCCGGCCACCTTGCGGACCAACGCCGCCGGTGCCGGTGCGCCGCCACCACCGACGTCACGCAGCGACGACGTGTCGAACTCGGCAAAGCGCGGATGGTTCACCAGGTCCCAGCTCTGCGTGGGCACACCGGTGAAGTTGGTGATCCGCTCACGCTCGATCAGTTCCAGGGCTTTCTCCGCATCCCATTTGTACATGACGACGAGCTTCAGGCCCCCGCCGAAGCACGAGAGCATCACCGGCACACAGCCCGTGACGTGGAACAGCGGCACGATCAGGATGAACGACGGCTTCGACGCCGAAGGCGGCGCCGCACCGGGGCGCAGCGACTCGATGACCCCTCGCATCTGGAAGGCCATCAACGCCTGGCAGATCGCCCGATGCGTTGACACCGCGCCCTTCGGCCGGCCGGTGGTGCCCGACGTGTAGAGGATGGTGGCGTCCATGTCGGGCGTGACGATCACGTTCGGCGCGGGGGTTCCTGGAACCACCGCATCGTTCCAATCGACCACGCCGGCGCGCGACGACTTCATACGTACGCCTATCATCTTGATGCCGAGCCGATCGCAGGCGGCGAAGCCCCGGTCGAGACGCTCGTCGTCGGCGATGAGCACCGAAGAACCGGAATCCTCGAGCGCGTAGGCCAACTCGTCTTCGGTCCACCAGCTGTTCATCGAAACCGAGATGCCACCGGCAGAGATGATCCCCGCAAACGCCATGATCCACTCGGGGTAGTTGCGCATGGCGACGGCGACGCGGTCACCCGGCTTGATCCCGAAGTCGTTCACCAACGCATTAGCGAGTGCGTCGACGCTCGACATGACCGCGGAGAACGGGTGGGCTTCATCCTCGTAGACGATGAAGGGATCGTCACCGTTGGCCCGGCCCCGTTCGAACACCTCGCACAACGTCTTCGGTGCATTGACGAACACTTTCGTTGCCAGGCCACCGACGTCGACCGTCGCGATCTCGAAGGGCGCGCCGGGCGCCGTCAGCTGGGCGGCAACGGCATGGAAGGTCTGGGCGTAGGTCAGCTCGGACGCAGCGGCGGTGTCATTCACGGCAAACGAGTCAAGCACCGCAAAGGTGACTCCGGGCCGCACCAGGAGAACCAATCGGGTTGCTGGCTCCTACCTCGATGGTTTTCCCGACCGGTCACTGCAAGAACGGTCAGAGAACTCCTGGGATTCTTCACCGAAAGTTCCCGCGGCGGGACGTTTTGTCACACCGCCTTCGTACACTTGTACGCATGGAAGTTGTCGACCCTGCCGAGCTCATGACCGGGTTCCGTCGCGTCGATCTTTCCGTCGCCACCATCGTTCAGCTTCGTGGCGTGCTCGATGACATCCGGCGTGTTCGGGCGCGCCTCGACGGTGTCGAAGCCGACATCGCCCGACGGCTCAAAGACGCCACACCAACGCCGGAACGCGACATCGCCACATCGGCGCAACGATCGAATCGTCACGGCGCGAGAGTGTTGGCCCGCGCTGCCGCGGTCGACGAACAGCCGTCCCTCGGACAAGCCCTCGAGGCCGGGGCGTTGAGCGGCGATCACGTCGACGTGTTCACCAGAGTCCTCGGCTCACTCGATGGCGACGTCAAGACCGGTTTCGCGAGCGCGGCGCCAGAACTCATCCGCACCGCAGCGACTTCGGGGTCGACACCAGAAGAGTTCGCTGCCACTCTCCACACCACCGCCGAGCGCATCGCTAGCGACGGTGGCATGAGCCGATTCCAACGCCAGCGCCGCGCCACCCGTCTCCGAACCTGGACCGACCGGACCAGCGGTATGTGGCGCCTCTCGGGCACCTTCGACCCCGAAACCGGGGCCCGTATCCACGGCCGGCTCGAAGCCGCCATGGCCGCCATGTTCGCCGTGAAGACGCCGTCCACCACGCCAACCGATCCGGGCGAGAAACAAGACCACCTCCGCGCCCTCGCGTTGCTTGCCTTGACCACCGGCGGAGCGATCTCAAGAGCGAAGGGCGACGAACCGGACTCGAGGACCAAACCATGCAACGACACTGCCAACAACAGCGACGTTCGCGACTCGGGCGGGACCAGCGACACCGGCAACACCACTGACCCGGATCACGCCGCAGAGACCGATGAGTGGGACCAATACACCCAGTCCCTCGGCGCTGCGACGAGACGATTCGGACGACCCGAGTTCACCGTCGTCATCGACACCACCAACCTCGGCCCCGACGCAAACCCCACCGTCGACTGGGGCATCCCCATCACCATCCCGTGGTCACGCATCCAAGACCTCTGCGCCAACGCCGACATCCGCCCGGTGATCGTCCGCGAGGGCGCAGTGGTCGACGCCGACGGCGAGTTGAACCTCGGCCGCACCACCCGACTCGCCAACCGCGCCCAACGACGCGCCCTACGCGCCATCTACGCCACCTGCGCCGTACCCGGCTGCAACGTGTCGTTCAACCACACCAAACCCCACCACGTGCACTGGTGGCGCCACGGCGGACCAACCGACTTCGCCAACCTGCTGCCCCTGTGCAGCCAACACCACCACGCCGCCCACGAAGGCGGCTGGATCCTCACCCTCGGCCTAGATCGCTCACTCACCATCGAACTTCCCAACGGCCAAACCATGCACACCGGACCACCCCGCAGACAACAGAAGGCTGCGTGAGGGCGCGGACCAC
>JANPDB010000015.1:0-4384 GCA_031431255.1 Acidimicrobiia bacterium
GCTCTGCTGAGGTAGCCGTCCTTGCGGAACAGACCGCTGACGAGCTCGCCGGGAGCGAAGTCGAGCGATCTCACGAAGTAGAGGCCGAGCCCGATGGAGCCGAGGGCCAGAGCGATCTTGATCGCTCGCTGGGGCGTCCACGGTGGCGAGAGCCGCCGCGCCGCGGTGCCGCGTGGTGTTACGGCGGTCATGCGATGCTGTTTGCCGCGAGTTCGGGGTCGCGTTGAGCCAACGACAGATCGAGCAGTGCCATCTCCTGGTCGGTGGCACCGACCTGGCGGTAGACCTTCATCGCTTCTTCGGTGTCGATCTCGGCAGAGAGTCGGTCGAGAACCTTCACGCCGTTGCGAAGTCCGACGATCCGTGTCGAGTAGTCGAGGGCAAGGTCAAGTTGATGGAGGCTGCAGATCACGGTGAGGTTGTCCTCTCGGCACACCCTTGTGAGGAGATCCATAACCGAACGACTGGCTTCGGGGTCGAGTGACGCAACGGGTTCGTCGGCGAGGACGAGCTCGGGCCGCTGCATCAGCATTCGGGCGATGCCGACGCGCTGCTGCTGACCGCCGGAGAGGGTGCCCGCACGCTGAAACAACCGGTCGCCGAGTCCGACGCGTTCGAGGTGCTCGGCCGCCTCGGCCCGAAGGGTCTTCGAGTAGGTGACGCAGCCGTACCTCGGTCCTCGGACCCGACCGAGCGCACCCGTGAGCACGTTGTCGATGACGCTGCCCCGTAGCACCAGGTTGAATTGCTGGAAGACGAAGCCGACCCGGCGGCGTAGGGCGCGCAACTCCGCGCCCCGGGCTTCGCCGACGTTCACGTCGAGCACGCTGACGATGCCGTCATCGGGTTTCTGCAGCCCGTTGAGATGGCGAAGCAGCGTCGATTTGCCCGATCCGGAGAGCCCGATGAGGGCGCAGAACTCTCCGGACCGGACGGTGAGATCGACGGCGTCGAGTGCCGTGACCGGCGAGGGACCACCGAAACGTTTGGTGACCTGGGCCAGGCGGACCGTGGCGATGGCTTCGTTCACTGTCGTTCCTTCGGGTTGATGGTCTGCTCGCACTTCGGCCACGGCACTCGGTGCATCACTTCTTGGCCGGGCGGCAGGACGACGGTGCGGCGGGAAGCTTGCAGGCCGCGGCGACGGGCTCGATCCACGAGTCGGAGGTGACGGCCTTCCACGCCGACGACTGGTTGGCGCCGAGAGAGCCCGGTCCGCAACGAGGGGCCGAGCTCGGGCAGTAGTTGTTGGCCTGCAGGTAGAGCGCGTCGATCAGGACGATGGAGTCGACGATCTTCTTGAACAGTGCCGGCGGAAGGTCGGACCGGACCGCCATCGGTGAGTTTGGGATCGGCTTCGACTTGGCGATGATCTTGATGTCGGTCGGCTTCACCGAGGCCGCGGCGCCGCTCGGAAGAGTGGCGATTGCGTCGAAGGCAAATCCGGCGTCGCACGATCCATTGACGACGCCGAGGATGGACTTGTCATGGGCGCCCGCGACGACGTTGGTGATGTCCTTCTGGGAGTCGATGCCGGCATCGGCGAGCATCAGGAAGGGGAAGAGGGTGCCCGACGTTGACTCGGGGTCGCCGAAGCAGACCTTTTTGCCCTTCACATCAGCAATGGTGTTGATGTCGCTGCGACCTGATTTTGTAAAAAGATATGATTGATAGGTCTCGGAGGTACCAAATGATCCGGTCTGGATAGCCGCTCCTTTGATCTTCGCGCCGGATTGTGTTGCGATGTAATACGAGAGCGGACCGTACATGGCGATGTCGACTTTTCCGGCAAGCACGCCTTCGGTGACGCCGGCATAATCGGTCGTCGCTACCTGCTCGATGGGCAGGCCGACGAGGTCGGAAAGTGCCTTGACGAACGGAGACCAGTTCGTAGCCGTAGCGATTGCATTCTCGGCCGGGACGGGCGCGAAGATCAGTTTCGTGGGTGCCTTCGCCGGGGCCGCGGTGGTCGCCGGGGCGGCGGTCGCTGCTGCCTGCGCCGCAGCGGTCGTCGGCACGGCGGTGGTCGGGGTGGCCGACCACACGTTCTTCGTCCCCTTCTTCGTGCACGTCAGGGTGCCGGAGATCGTGCCGGCGGCCTTGCAGGACTTGCCGGCTGCGGCTTTGGTAGCGGCAAAGGCTGGGGTGGCGGCAATCGTGCCGAGTACCGCCGTTGCGAGGGTGAAGGTGAGGATGCGCTTCATGTGGTGACGGTTCCTTTTGGTCGTGGACGGTCGACCGGCAACGTAGGGACCTTGAATGAACACGATGCGAAGGAGTGCCATCCGTTCGATGAAGTTCGGCCGACCATCGGCTTCGTGGCAGCGGAGTGCGCCGGGAGTGGCACCGCGGGCCATTCGGGCGTGCTTCCTCTGGGATGCATCGAATGTACCTAGGGTGTCGAGGTGGTGTCCCGGATTAGCGTGGAATGTACGAAACGTGAACACTCGACATTTGGTGACTGGTGATGTGGTGAGGTCGCTAGTTTGCTCTCAATGGCACACACCGTCGACCCTCTCTCTGAACGGCAGGAGTGGCTGCGCGAACTCTCGTGCGCCCCGGCGGCCGAGCTGGAACTCCTTGCTCAGAAACCGTTGGAGCGCTACGCCGCCAACGTGTTCGAGCTTCGTCGCCCGGAGGTCGGCCTCACCATGGTGGCCGGTCGGGTCGGCGGGACCGGCGAGGCGTTCGGCCTCGGCGAGATGACGGTGACCCGTTGCGTCGTCCAGGTCGACGGGGACATGGGGGTCGGCTACGTGCGGGGCCGGGACGCCGTCCACGCTCGGACGATCGCTGTGCTCGATGCGCTCTTGCAGGGACCTCACGCCGAGGAGCTCAAGTCCGAGGTTCTCCGACCGCTTGCCGAGTGGCGTCTCGAACGTGAAACGCATCAGTCAGCGCAAACCGAGGCGACACGGGTCCAGTTCCTCACCATGGTCCGGGGCAACTGATGACGATTGCCGTCGATCCCGCAACTTCAACGCCGGTTCCGAGGGTCGCTCCCGGATTCGTCGACCCTGTTCACGGCGCACAGCTCGGTTTCCGTGTTGCGCTGGACGCGCTCGCCAATCCGGGCATCGTTCATCTCGTCGACGTTGAACTCCCCGACCTCGGGATTCCCGTCGGAGCCCTTGCCGTCCTTCTCTCCCTTGTCGACAGTGACACGCCGTTGTGGGCCTCCCCCTCCGTCGGCGAAAGCGCGCGCGCATACCTTCGATTCCATGCTGGGGCTCGATTCGCCAGCAGCCACGGCTCGTGCGCCTTCGCCTACGTCGCGACCTTGGGGGAACTTCCGCACATCAGCTCGTTCTCGGCCGGGTCGGCGATGTCTCCGGAGGAATCAACCACGATCATCCTTGCGGTCGAAGACTTCGTCGGTGGTGCGCCGGCGTCGCTCGATGGCCCCGGCTGTCGGGAACCCCGCGAGATCGCGCCCCGTGGCTTCACCACGTCGCTGTGGGAGCAACTGGCGAAGAACCACGACCGATTCCCCGCAGGTGTGGACCTGCTTCTCGTGTCCGGCGACCGGATTGTCGGTCTGCCCCGGTCCACCCGAGTCTCCGTGACAACAACCGAGTTGGAGGGCTGATGTACGTAGCAACCAAAGGCGGTGAGGCGGCGATCGCCAACGCTCACCGACTGCTCGAGGAGCGCCGTCGCCCGCGAGACGGGTCGTTCGCGCTCACGGTCGAACAGGTCGTGGACCAGATGTGGCTCGCCGTGTCACGGGTGATGAGCGAGGGATCCGTCTATGACCCCGAACTCGCCGCTATGGCCATCATCCAGGCCCAGGGTGACCTCGTGGAAGCGGTCTTCCTCGTGCGTGCCTATCGCACAACCCTGCCGCGCTTGAGTGTCAGTGTTCCCCTCGACACGAGGGCAATGCGAGTGGAGAGACGGATCTCGGCGACGTTCAAGGACATCCCAGGGGGCCAGATCCTCGGACCCACGTTCGACTATTCGCACCGGCTCATCGACTTCGAGCGCGCGCCCAGCAGCGAACCCCCGGCCACGACCGGGTCCGATTCGTCGAATGTCGGCCTTCTGCCGCACGTGTTGGACGTCCTTGACCGTGAGGGCCTCATCGAGGCGAATCCGACACCCGAGACGAACGAATTGGTGACCGACCTCACCCGCGAGCCGCTGGCCTTCCCGGCCGCTCGGCCCGTGCGCCTCCAAGCGCTGGCGCGCGGCGACGAGGGCTTCCTCCTGGGACTCGCCTATTCGACACAACGGGGATACGGGTCGACGCATCCGTTCGTCGGCGAGATACGGATCGGCAGCGTCGACGTTTCCATCGTTCCCGACGAACTCGACTTCCCGATCGTCATCGGCGAGATCGACGTGACGGAGTGCGAGATGATCAATCAGTTCCAGGGATCTG
>JANPDB010000016.1:0-2510 GCA_031431255.1 Acidimicrobiia bacterium
TGCCTCCCCGCTAGAGGCGGCGCAGCACGGTGACGACCCGTCCGTAGACCTTGACCCACGGGGCCGGAAAGCGGATGGTCTGGAAGTCGGGGTTGGCCGGGATCAGGAGAACGTCGGTGCCCTCGCGTTGGTAGGTCTTCACCGTGGCCTCCTCCCCGGGCATGCCGGCGACGACGAGGTCGCCGTTCTTGATCTCGGCCCCCTGCTTCACGACGACGTAGTCGCCATTGAGGATTCCGGCGTTGATCATCGACTCGCCCCGGACCTTGAGCATGAACAGGTTCCCGTCGCCGGTGAAGTCCTCTGGAAGCGGCAGGATCTCCTCGACCCTCTCTTCGGAGATCACGCCGGTGCCGGCGGCGACGTTGCCGATGAGTGGCACGTGGCGGACGGGACGCCGCTCAGCCTGGCTGCCGGTGGCGGGGTCGAAGCGCACCTCGATGGCCCGCGGCTTGGTCGGGTCACGCCGGAGGTAGCCCTGCTTCTGGAGGGACTTGAGATGGCTGTGGACGGTGGACGAGGACGACAGGCCCACGGCCTCGCCAATCTCCCTGACCGACGGGGGATAGCCCCGGTCGCGCATCGACTGCTCGATGCACTCGAGGATCGTGCGCTGACGGTCGGTCAGCCGATCGTTGGAGTGCACGAGTTCGTCGGTGGTCGTGTAGTGCTCGGACGGTTCTTTCGGGAAGCTCGGCATGATCGATCCTTTGCTCGGAGTCGGCGGTTGTGGTGAAGCAGGGAGCGAGTCGGACGGACGCTCCGGCTGGTCAGGGGGGCGTGAAGCCCCCTCTGCGCCACGAGGGCGGCTCGGGGTTCGACCGGGACGAGTTCCTGCGCTGGCTGGCGTCCGGACCAGCACTGTAGATGACGCGTGCGGGGGGTGCAAACATTCGTTCGAGAATTTTCTTGACAGTCGAACGGAGGTTCGTGTTGACTGATCGAACGAACGATCGTTCGGGGCTCTCGAAAGAACCGTCGAACACGCACCGTCGGACCCTCGTGCACCACCCCACCTTCCCCGTATCACCTCACCTCGGTGAGCCCGCCTGGAGAACGACATGACGTCAGCCGCCCTTCGCCCATCCGCTCAACGCCCCGCCGCCGTTCGTCGGCCCGCTGTCGTCGTGCCGCAGGCGATATCGACTTCGGCCAAGCGGCCGGGCGGACAGTATCTGCGTCGTCGCGTCGGCGTCGCCGCTGCCGCTATGGCGCTCGCGGTGGTCGGGGTCGGGATCTCGTCGACCCGTTTCGCTGATGCCGACCAAGGCCGCCCGGCTGGCGACACGCAGGTTGGCGGCTCGGTCGTGATCGTGCAACCCGGCGACACCCTCTGGAGCCTGGCCCGCGAGGCGCAGCCGGAAGGTGACATCCGGCCGCTCGTGGCGCAGCTCAGCCGAGCTCACGGTGGGTCGTCCTTGCGGGCGGGCGAACGCCTCGTCTTGCCCGGTCGCTGACCGCCGGATCGGCGGCCGTCGATGTGGGGTCGGCCCCCGGACGGTGCCCAACGCTCCGGCAGTAGCGTGGACGTCCGTGCGATGCCCCTGGTGTGCCGGAAACGACGACAAAGTCGTCGACTCGCGCGCCGCCGAGGATGGCGCGGTGATCCGTCGGCGACGGGAGTGCCTGGCGTGCAACCGCCGCTACACCACCTTCGAGAGGATCGAAGACGTGCCCTTGACGGTGGTGAAACGGAACGGGACCCGCCAGCCCTTCGACCGGGGGAAGCTCCTGCGGGGTTTGCAGGCGGCCACGAAGAACAGTTCCCTCCACGATCTGCAGATCGAGGCGCTCGTCGCCGAGATCGAGGAACAGGTTCGCCTCGATGCCGGCCCCGAGGTCACCTCAGAAGCGATCGGCAAGGCCGTCCTCGATGCGTTGCGGATCCACGATGGCGTGGCCTACGTCCGCTTCGCCAGCGTTCACCAGAGCTTCACGGATGCCCACCAGCTGGCGGAAGCGGCGGCCGAAGTCGCCGGTCCGGTCCGCTCCGAGGCGGAGCACGAGGGCGAGCCGCCCAGCTCGCCACCCTTCGCGTCCGACCCTTCCTGACGATCCACCGGCGATCCCTCGGTCGTCCACAGCGACCGGGGTCTGGTTGTCCACAGGATTGCCTCCGTACCGTTCAACGGCCCGAGCGGAAGATTCCCGGTGAACGGTGAGGAAACACTTGACGACGTGAATTCCACGCTTGTAACTTGGTCATCTCGTGGTGGTCAGGGGGCCCACCCACTAGATGTTGTGGTTGATTCCCATGAACTGGGCAACATCCAGAGCCGCTCGAGCCCCCGGTGCAGTCCCTTCCCGGACGAGGGTGTCTGAGGAGTCACAACCAACCGGCCGTTCGTCTGGCGACCCCACAGAAGCGCTCTTCAATCGTCCCGCCTACCCCTACGTCGTCTCACCGTCTGTTCCGTCTGTCGCTTTCCCGTCACTTCGGTCTCCGGCCACTCCGTCTTCGTTCTTCTCCAGCTTTCCCGTCAACTCCCGTCTCCGGCCCACCACACACA
>JANPDB010000017.1:0-11055 GCA_031431255.1 Acidimicrobiia bacterium
GATGCGCACGCTCATGCGGGCCCTGGCGCCCACGGCGTTCGACGACGTGTGCGCGCTCGTGGCGCTCTACCGGCCCGGCCCGATGGCCGCGAACATGCACAACGACTACGCGGATCGCAAGAACCACCGCAAGCCGATCGAGTACTTCCATCCCGACGCCGAGGCGCTCCTGGGTGACACGCAGGGCCTGATGATCTATCAGGAGTCGATGATGCGGGTCGCCCAGAAGTTCGCCGGCTACTCGCTCTCCGAGGCCGACAACCTGCGCAAGGCCGCCGGCAAGAAGGTCCGCGAGATCATGGCCAAGGAGCGCGACAAGTTCGTGCAGGGCTGCGAGGACACGGGATACGGCGCCGCGCTCGGCACGAAGATCTTCGATATCATCGAGCCGTTCGCCGACTATGCGTTCAACAAGAGCCACTCGTTCGGTTACGGCTTCGTCAGTTACCAGACGGCCTATCTGAAGGCGAACTATCCGGCCGAGTACCTCGCCGCGCTGCTCACCAGCGTGAAGGACGACAAGGACAAGGCGGCGGTCTACCTCGCCGAGTGCCGGAACTCCAACATCACCGTGCTCGTGCCCGACGTGAACGCGTCGAACAGCGACTTCACGACCGATCACCGTGACGGCCAGACGGTTCGCTTCGGAATGGCCGGCGTACGCAACGTCGGCGAGGGGATCGTCGGCGACATCGTCGCCGAACGGACCGCGAACGGACCGTTTGTCGACTTCCATGATTTCTGCGTCCGCGTGCCGCTTCCGGTCCTGAACAAGCGGGCCATCGAATCGCTGATCAAGGGCGGCGCGTTCGAGTCGCTCGGACACACCCGCCGCGGTCTGATGGAAGTCTTCGAAACCGTGATCGACCGGGTCGTCCCGAGGCGTCGGGAGATGGAGTCGGGGGTGCAGTCGCTCTTCGGTGACATCGGGTCCGACGACGGGGGAGCGGTCGGCTTCGACGATACCAAGGTGCCGATCGCTGAGCACGAGTGGGACAAGATGACCAAGCTCGGCTTCGAGAAGGAGATGCTCGGTCTCTATATCAGCGACCATCCGCTGCTCGGAGCCCAGGCGTCGCTGCGCAAGACCTGCGATCTCACCATCGCCGAGCTCCGAGAAGGTCGGGCTATTCCGACGTTCTCGGGTGAGGGACGCGAGTCCAACACCAAGACGGTCGGCGGCATCATCACCGGGTTGACGCGCAAATACACGAAGAAGGGCGAGCTGATGGCGGTGTTCACCCTCGAAGACCTCGACTCGGCCATCGAGGTCATGGTCTTCCCCAAGACCATGCTGGAAATCGGCTATCTGCTCGCCGACGACGCGCTCGTCACGGTGCGCGGCCGTCTCAACGAACGCGATGATGCCCTCTCGCTCGTGGCCATGGACATCCGCAAGATCGAGCTCGTCGCCGACAACGTCGCCGTCCCGCTGCGGCTGCTCGTGAACGACAGAGCCCTTGCCCCGCACACGCTCGAATCGCTGAAAGAGCTCCTGCTCGCTCATCCGGGCGACTCCGAGGTGTTCCTCCGATTCGGCAACCAGTCGGTCCGCCTGCCTCCGCAGTTCCGTGTTGATCACTCGAATCGCCTGGTGAGCGAGCTGCGGGTGCTCCTCGGGGAGAACGCCGTCGAGCGCTGACGTCCGCACCGGGCGAGCCGCGGCGCGGCGGCGCGGCGGCGCGGCGCCGGTCATTCACGCGCAGATCGCCCGTTTCGGCGCGCACCTCAGCCGATGTTGCGCGAACCTGCCGGCCGGAAAAGGTGAGGTGCGCGTGGAAGCAGCTAAGGTGCGCGTTATGGGACTGGGCGTGCTCGGGTCTCGGCGTTCAAGGCCGTCCGGTGAAGAGTCGACAATGGATGCCAGGTGTCCAAGCTTCTGTTCCTGTCTCTGATCATCGCGATCGTCGTGATCCCGACGCGCCTTTCCAAGGGTTCGTTCTCGGCGCGTCGCGTGGTCCGGGCGTATCTCCTCGCCGCGGTCGCCTACGGCTTCGCCCTGCTCTACGTGATCCCCCGAGTGGGTCTCTGACGCCATGAGACGGGGACCCGACAGGCGGGCGCGCCGAGCCTTCTCGAGGCGGCGGCAATGACCGCAGCCATCGCCACCAGCCGCCCCGGCCGGGCGCTCAGCGACGCGAGGCGACCCCTCCCCGACAGATGGCGC
The DNA here is from genome assembly GCA_031431255.1 of Acidimicrobiia bacterium. Classification (GTDB taxonomy): domain Bacteria; phylum Actinomycetota; class Acidimicrobiia; order Acidimicrobiales; family JANYDT01; genus JANLQX01. The sequence continues at coordinate 2,168 of JANPDB010000017.1, forward strand.
CGGTCAGCGTGGCTGCTGCTCGTGCCCGTCATCGGTTCGTCGCTTCTGCTCGGCTTCTTCGTCAACGGGTTCCTGATGGCCGTGCCGCCGCTGGCCGTGCTGATCGCCTGGGCAGTGATCACGCTCCCGTTCCAGCTGGTCGCGCCGACGATCGCCGGGGTGATGCTCACGTTCAACCCACCATCGGCCCGACCCGCCGACGGAGTCTGGTCGTCGCCACTCGACTTCATCGGAAGCCTGATCTACAAGAACCTCCCGATCAAGCTGGCATTCGCCGACCTCATCATCATCTTGTTGGTGCTCCGCGCCGCCGTGATCGTCGCCCTCGGCGACGGCGTTCGCGGGGCCGGGACCCGCATGCCGCCGAGGCCGTTCGCCCAGGCCTGTGTGGCGGCGATGGTCGCCGTCGGTGCGATGTCGGTCTACGGTCTCGCCCGCGGAGGGGACTTCCGCCAGATCCTGTGGCAGGTCCGCGTTCCTCTTCTGCTGGCATGCCTCGCACTCGCCGCTTCGGTGGCGGCGACTCCGTTGGGCATCCGGCGGTTCCGCAACGCCGTTCTCTTCGCCGGCATGGTCAAGGTGGCCCTCGGTACGTACTTCTACTACGTGATCCTGCCGGGCGTCCCCAATCCCGGCGAAGTGCTGTACGTGACCATCCACTCGGATTCCGTCCTCTGGTCCTCCGGACTTGCGATGCTCATCGCCGAGTGGTTCGAGCAGCGGACGATCGGTTCGCGTCGACGCCTCATCGTGTTCGGGATCCCCCTCCTGTTCGGCATGGCCATCAACAACCGCCGAACGGTCTGGGTTGCCGTGGGAGCCTCGGCGTTGTTCATCGCCGCGGTCGCCACTCCGCACGTCAAGCGCCAACTCGCCCGGCTGCTCGCCGTCGGCTGGCCGCTGATCTTCGTCTACGTGATCGTCGGGCTCACCGCCGGCGGCAACAGCGCGATCTTCAAGCCGGTGCACATGACGGAGAGCGTCCTGTTCCAGACCGACGCCTCGAGCTCGAGCCGAGACGTCGAGAACATCAACCTGCTGTTCACCAACAAGCTGTCGCGGGGCATCGGCAGCGGCTTCGGTCACGAGTACGTCGAACTGGTGCCTTCCGTCGACCTCTCGAACGTGTTCGAGCAGTACCGGTTCATCCCGCACAACAGCTTCCTCGGCATGTGGGCGTTCATGGGGATCGCCGGAGCGTCGGCGTACTTCCTGTTGCCGACGCTGGGGATCTTCTACGCCACCTGGGCTCGGCGGCGAAGCGCCATACCCTGGGTGCGGGCGACGGCGGCGTGGTCGGTGTGCATCGTGATCGCCTGGCTCATCCAGGCCTGGTCTGACATCGGCGTCCAGGACTGGGCGACCATGGTCTGCTGCGGCTTCGCCCTCGGCATCGGCGCGTCGCTCGCTCGGCAGGTGGCTGAACAGGGCGAACTCGCTGGAATCCGACCCGATGACGCCATGCCCATCGACTTCGACGCCACCGGTGCGCTGCTGGTCGGCGACAGCGCCGGGCCGGCGGCGACGACCGTCTGAGGATCGCGTCGCGGCCCCTGCAGTAGACTCCTCCTCTGCCAACTCGGGGGTCGTCTTGGCATTGCTTGACGAGGAGAGACACAACGCATGTCGATGATCGCGGAAACGAAAGACTGCACGGCCCTCTCCGACGCCGAGCTGAGCGAACTGGCTGACCTGTGCGTCGGCGGAATTGCCGGGTTCGACATCGGGCTGCTCTCCAAGCAGCGCGAGCTCTGGGTCCTCATCACCCAGGTGCGGGAGAACGACAAGCTCCAGGCCTTCGGCTTCTGTACGCTGGAGCGCATCGGCGGCACGCCGAGCATGCTGATGGGCCTCGTGCACGTCCGTCGCACCGCCAAGCGCGACGCGGCGCTGAAGGCTCTCATGAACGATCAGTTGCGCCGCTCGCTGCTCGCGTTCCCCGATGAAGACGTCCTGGTCGGGACGAGGATGATCGATCCCGGCGCATTCGCCGCTTTCAAGGGCCTCGAAGACATCGTCCCGCGGCCCGATCACAAGGCGTCCGGCGAGGAGCGTGCCTGGAGCCGCCGGCTGGCGAAGCGCTTCGGCGCCGAGCATCGCGTCGATGACCGTGCGTTCATCATCCGTGGTGAGGGAGAGCCGGCGCCGTGCCTCGACTTCGAAACCGCCAAGCCGGAATCGATCAGCGCCGACGTGGCCCAGTTCTTTGCTCCGCTTGACCGGCCCAACGGCGACGTGGTCGTCACGTTTGGCTGGGCGATGGCGGAAGACCTCGCCGCCCGCATCGCCGCGTTGGGCACCTGAAACCCTCGGCTGCATCCCAGCAGCCGAGCTCACGCCGGGTCATTGACGAGATCACCTCGACCCTCGGGCTCTAGCGGCTCGGCGCGCCGCCTCTCGGCGAGCGCCCGTTCATGCTGCCGCGGAGAATGCTGCAAGGATGCGCTCGGGGTCCGCAGCCAAGCGGATGCGCTCCTCGATCAACACCCGCTGGGCCTGCGATGCCTGGCGGGGCTGCTCGGTCGTCGCCCACGTCACCAATCCGCCCCAGAACCGGTTGATGAGTTCTTCGCCCGGGATCACACCGCCGGCCTCGGTCCGGAACCGGATCGTGCACAGCTCGCCGAGATAGAGATGCAGCGACGACACGTGGATCTCCTCATCCGTACGGATGCGCCCGACGATCTCCGCGGCAAGCGCGGCCTCGGCCCGTCGATCCGTGAACAGGTCGGGCGTTCGCAGGACGGCCTGGGTCGCCGCGAAGCCGATCGCGGCGCGGAACTCGATGATGAGGAGATTCATGAGCATCGATAGCAGGCCTTCGACCGCAGGCGAGACCTCGGGCATGAAACGCCGGCCGGCCTCCGGCCGTGAGATGTTGTCCGGTGGTTCCACGTCGGGGTAGGCGCCAGGCCCGAATGCGAGATCTCTCGCCGCGAACCACATCTGGTCATGACCGCCGATGCCGAGGTCTGGCTGACCGCCTTCGTCGATGCCGTGGGCGAAGAGCAGGCCACGGTTCAAGTGCCCGATGGCCTTCTCGGAGATGTCGTCGACGATTGACGGCTGCAGGTCCGGGAACGCGAGATCGGCAAGGAGGCGGCCGCGCGCTTCAATCTTGCCGGTGATGGTGAGGCTGTTCCAGAACGTCTCGCCGAGGCCGTAGCGCAGCAGGATCCGGGACTGCTCGACGGTCGGGGTGCGGTCGCCGTCGAGCAGCGAGGCGTGGGCGTCAAAAAGCTCCCCACCGCTCACCCGGAGTGCGTGCGTCCAGGCGTCGAGTGCAGCGACACGACCGAGAGATCTCGGTGGCTGGTATGTGCCGTCGGATGACATCCCTCCGTGCATGCGTCGACCGGCGACGACGTGCGGGGCGGCGTAGTCATGCTCGCTGAGCAACTCGCTTCGGCGGTAGGTCAGCTGCGTCATCGCCGGATACTACCGGTGCCGCCCCGCGGGGACCCGGTCGCCGTAGGTCAAGCCGTTCGGTCGAGGCGCACGACGAGGTCGGCCCGGGCGAGCGCGGCCGGTCGGTTCGAGGCGGCGAGGACGGTCGCGCCGGCTGCGGCGAGACGATTCCACAGCTCGAGTTCCGTCTCGACGTCGAGCGCCGAGGTGAGATCGTCGAGGATCAGCAGCTCCGGGCGATGGGCGAGCGCCCGTGCCGCGGCGGCCCGCTGCGCCTGTCCACCCGACAGCCTGACGCCGCGGGCGCCGACCAACGTCTCGAGTCCCTCGGGCAGGTCGGCAACATCGGCGTCGAACGCGGCGATGGCGATCGCCTCGGCGATCGCCGTGTCGTCGAGGGCGTGGCCGAGTCGGAGGTTGTCGAGGAGCGACTCGGCGAAGAGACGCGGCACCTGGGGAACGAACGCGGCCTGCGGCGGGACGAAAAAAGCGGCGCGGTCGTCGATACGTCGACCGTTCCATCTGACCTCGCCCGCGTCGATGTCGAGAAGGCCGATCACGGCGCGGAGCACCGACGTCTTCCCGCACCCGACCGGGCCGGTGATCACGGTAAGCGATCCGCGGGGCACCGAGAGGGTCACGTTCTCGAGTCCCCGGGCGAGAACCGTGAGACCGTCCACGTCCAGTCGCTCGAGCGCAACGGTCGGCCGCCGGGTCGGCGCGAGTGCCGTGGGGCCACCGAGGACCGGCAGCGGTCGATGCTCGACGAGCCGGTCGACGCCGCGACCCGGCGGTGCCAGGAGTTCGTCGAGGCGGGCGGCCGAGACCTGGTAGCGCCGGCGGCCGACGACGATGCCGCCGAGTCGCATGGGAAGCCAAACCATGCCTGCCAGGTAACTGGCAAAGAGCGTGATTTCACCGGCGTCGAGGTTGCGGCGCGCCGCGACGACGAGCGCGATGCCGACGAAGACATCGGCGGCGGCTGTGTTCACCGTCCAGACCAGTTCGTTCCACGTGTTGTCCCGAACCGCGGCGTGCGCCCTGGTGGCGTTCAGGGCCTCGAGTCGGCGAAGGACGTCGGCTCGGGCCCCGGCAAGCTTCACGGTGAGCGACGCCTCGAATGTCGAGTTGAGGAAGTCACCGACGGCACTCGTGGCCTGGCGGGAGTGTTGCCGGTAGCGACGGGCCAAGTTCCCGATGAGGCGATTGCCGAAGCCGACGGCGAGCATCGGGCCGATCCCGGCGGCAGCGGCCAGCGGGTCGATCCGAGCGAGCAGGATGACGGCGCCGAGACCGAACAACGCAGCGCCGAGCAGGTCGACCCAGTTGTCGATGAGAAAGAGCACGTCGAAGGGGTCGTCCCGGAGTCGCGACACGATGTCACCGACGGGAACGGAACGCGTGGCTGACTCGGTCCCACCGCTTGCCAATTGGGCGTGCACCACGTTGACCCGGGCGAGTGCCTTTGCCGCCTCGGTCCCCTGCACGTAGATTCGGTGCGCAGCGAAGATCAACAGCGCCGACCCGACGTGCGCGCCGAGCAGGCCACCGAGCAGCAGCCAGAAGTGACGGGTCGTCCCGTGCTCCTGGAGCTCGTGGAACAGTCGGCCGATCAGCCAACCTGGCCCGAGGGGTGTCACGAACCACAGAACCCAGCCCGCGGTTCCGATCCAGTACCAGCGTCCGCGGAAAGAGGCGAGGCGGGCGACACGAAGCTCGGGCGAGCTCATGAAAGCTCCGCCGCGTCGTGCCCGGCAGCTCGTAAGCGCGCATAGTGACTGGTCGGGTCGGCGGCGAGATCCGTCCGCCGCCCGTGCTCGACGAGCCGTCCGTCGGCGAGCACCGCGATGTCGTCACAGACCTCGAGGGTCTCGAGACGATGGGCGATGACGAGCGCTGTCCGTCCGCGGACCAACTCGCGCATTGCCGCGGCAATCGCCTCCTGCGTCGCTGGGTCGATTCTTGACGTCGCTTCGTCGAGGACGACGACGGCCGGATCGCGGAGCAACGCCCGGGAGAGCGCGAGCAGTTGGGCCTCGCCGGACGAGAGGCCGGTTCGGGTGCCGCCGTCGTCGCGGTTGTCCGAAGACAGGCGAGTCGACAGGCCGTCAGGCAGCATCGCCAACCATCCGCCGAGGCCCACTGCAGTGAGGGCGACGACAACCGCGTCGGCACCCCGCTCGGCGAACAGGGTGACGTTCTCCTGCACGGTCCCGGGGAAGAGCTGAACATCCTGGGGAACGGCCGTCAGCCCGACACGAAGGGCGTCGTCATCGATAGCGGCCATATCGACGCCATTCATCGTCACCGTTCCTCGGGACGGTTCGACGAGACGCAGGAGCAGACGGGCCAGAGACGTCTTCCCGGAGCCGGTACGACCCACGACGCCGAGCATGCGTCCCGCCGGGAGGACGAGATCGATCGATTCGACCGCTGCGTTGATGCCGACATCGTCGTCGTAGACGAGCGACACGTTCTCGAACCGGATCTCCACCGGGCCCGCCGGCATCGGCGCGCCGCCCGCAGGTACGACCCGCCGGTCGTTGAGCAACTCGGCGACGCGGCTCGCGGAGCCGGATGCGCCCTGGGCTTCCTGGAGCCGCCAGGTGAGGTGGTCGACCTTGCCCGAGAGGATCGACACGAGCCGGTATCCGAGGACGACGCCGGCGACGTCGATCGAACCGCGTGTGAGCGCTAGAGCGCCGAAGCCGATCATGGCGACTTCGGCGAAGGCAACGCCGACCCGGATGACGCCCTGCATCGTCATCTGCTCCTTCACCCGTAGCCGGGCGGTCTCGACCAGGTGCGCGGACCGTTCGCCGACGCGGGCCGCGCCGTGGCGCCCGGCGCCAAGTGCCGCAACATCGTCGGCGCCCGACAGGTACTGCTCGGCGGCACTCATCACATCCGCCTCGGCTGCTCGTTCGGCGACGGTCTGCTCGATGGAACGATTGCGCATGGCGAATGCGACGGCACCGACGAAGACCAGTGCGACGAAAAGGGCCGGAGCGAGCACCGGCTCGACGAACGCCGCCACCACGACGGCCCCGATCGCCAGCACCGCAATGGCCAGTATCTGGGCGACGACCGAGGAGAGGAACTGGGCAACTGCGGTGAGGTCGGCGTCGACTCGCGTGACGAGTTCGCCGGGCGTGCGATCGCGATGGAACGAGAGGTCCGCCCGGAGGACGTAGTCGGCGAGGTCGTGGCGCAGGCCGTTGGTGATCGCCCACGCGGCGATCGTCGCCCGCCAGGTGACGAGCATGGCGACGCCGGAGGAGAGCAGGCCCGTCGCCGCGTAGGCAAGGGCCAGCGGTACGAGGCGGCTGGTAGGTGCGTCGTTGACGGCCAGCCGGATGAACCGGGTCAAAAGGAGCGATGCACCGAGCGGTACCGCGGTGGCCACGGAAAGCGCCGCCGCGAACACCGCCAGCGGCTTCCAGTGCGGCCGGGTGAGACCGGCAAGGAGCCGCCACGAACTCGTGTTGTTCGCGCTGCTCTGGCCTGACGCGACGGGCTCAGACATGTCACGACGGTAGCCGTCGGCGTCGCAGGTCTTCCCGGGATTCCCGGCTCGTCCCGGCTCGTGGGCGACACGGTTGGCGAGTTGGCGCCTCGTTGTCGAGTTGGCGACGTCGTTTCGGCGCCAACTCAGCGCCAACTCGCCAATCAATCTCTCACGCGCCGCCCACCGTGAGGTCGGTCAGCCGGGGCCATTCGGTGCCAGCGTCGGCGGATGGAAGGTGGGCTACTCGACGAGGAAGCGCTGCACGTCGGCGCGGTCGCGTCCATCGGCGACGAGTCCGGCGAGGATCCGGGCGTCGATGAGCCGGTGGATGTGGCGCATGCGTCCCTCCTGATATCGAGCGAACGTCACCGTCGACTTCGCCCGGGACTTGAGCCCCGCCTGCACCTTTGGCAGGTTCTCCATGTCCTGTTCGAACACGTCGGCCAGTCCACCCATGCCGGGTGCCTCCTTCCACGATTGGTGCTTGTCGAGCACCGTCATCTGCGACCTCGGCGGACGCGCTTCGCCGGTCGGCACCGGCTGCATGCGGATCACATCCATGAAGCATGAGTCCGGGGTCGGTCCGGGCCGCCAGCGGTACACGAGCGGTTGGCCGAGACCCGCCCAGGGGGCGAACGCCGGAAAGAGGTGATACAGCACCGCATCGAGAAGTTCGGAGTCGCTCATCTCGGCTAGGTCCACGCCGTAGATGGGGGCCATCCGTTCGCGGAGGAACTCCGCCATGACCGGTCGTGCTGCGGCGTCATCGTCGATGGTGACTGCGGATTCTGCGTTGACACCTTTGCGGCCGCTGTAGAACTTTAGATACGCGTCGGCGACGGCCTGTTCTCCCGTCGCACCCATGTGGGGGCTGCCAACGGCGAACGCGTTGGTGAAACGGGTGACGTAGGGATCGTCGGGCCAGATCGAGTATTCGGAGTTCTCGTCGGCGCAGAACCCGAGGATCTGGGGATGGGTGGCGATCACGTGGTACGCCTCCGCGAACGCCTCCATGACGACCTTCCAGTTCGCCGGGACCTCCTTGACGGCGTGGAAGGCGATGTAGCGGTTCTCCATGTCGAACTCGGCGAAGTGGCCGATCAGTTTGCGCGCATACGTGTCGAACGGCTCGGCGTCGGGCGCGAAGTTCACGAACACGAAGCCACCCCAGTGTGCGACGTTCGCTTCCGGAAGACACGTCGACCCGGCCCCTTCGGTGAAGTGGAGGAAGTCCCACTGGGCGGGGATGTCGGTGAGCTTGCCGTCGAGATCCCATGTCCAGCCGTGGAACGGGCAGCGGAACGAAGCCACACGTCCGTCGTCGGTGCGGAGCTTGGTGCCGCGGTGGAGGCAGGAGTTGAAGAAGGCCTTGATCGCACCGTCGCGCGTTCGGGTGACGATCACCGATTCGTCGGCGACGTCGTAGACGACGTGGCTGCCGGGGCTCGGAAGGTCGTCGACGTGGCAGGCCATCTGCCACGTGGTCCGCCACAGGTACTCGTTCTCCAGCGCGGCGAACTCCGAAGAGACGTACCGGCTCTTCGGAACTTCGGCGGTTCCGCAGTCGACGGTTGAATGGTCGAGCAACGCGGCGGGCACACGGCGAGAATCTGCGGCAAGCAGGTCCTGGACCGACGGACCTGACGAGTGGGCGAGCGTGTCGGACATGCTCCACTTTCGCCCAGCGGTCCGACTTGGGCCAAGTGCGTGGGCCATGCAAGCCTCCGGAGCATGAACGTGACCGACGCCGTTACCTCTCGCATCTCTGTGCGGGCCTTTCTCGACACTCCGGTGAGGGCCGACGAGTTGCGCTCCGTGCTCGACATCGCACGCTGGTCGCCATCAGGCGGAAACACCCAGCCCTGGCACGTCTACGTCCTGCAGGGTGCGGGCATGACGGCGTTTCGCTCCGCCCTCGCCGATGACGTTGCCGCCAATCCGGTCGGCGACGCCACGGAGTTCCCCATGTATC
>JANPDB010000018.1:0-9187 GCA_031431255.1 Acidimicrobiia bacterium
AACGCCGCCGCCGTCGAGCGCTTGCGTTCGCTCGGCGGCCGCGCCGAGGCCTGGATATGCGACGTCGGCGAGGAAGCCGAAGTGGAAGCAGCCTTCGCGTCGACCCTCGAGACGTTCGGTCGCGTCGACACCTGTTTCGCCAACTCCGGCGTCGGTGGATCGGCCCCGTCGTTCATCGAGATGACTGCTGACGAATGGCACCGGGTGCTGCGCGTGAATCTCGACGGCGTCTTCTACACACTCCGGGCGGCCGCCCGTCACATGGTGGGGCGAGGCGACGGTGGCGCACTCGTGGTGACCGCGTCACTCGCGGCGATTCAAGGCCAGGCGCGTGGCCAGCACTACGCCGCAACAAAGGGCGGGGTCATCTCGATGATGCGGGCATGCGCCATCGAGTTCGCCCGCCATGGGATCTCTTCGAATGCGATCCTCCCGGGCTGGGTCGAGACCCCGATGACCGAACGGACCTTCGCCTACGACCGGTTCCGTGATGCCGTGATGCCGCGCATGCCCTTTCGCCGGTGGGGGACACCTCAGGACTTCGGCCCGCTCGCGGTGTACCTCGCGTCGCCGTCCACTCGCTGGCACACCGGTGAAGTGCACCTGGTCGATGGCGGCTACTCGATCTTCTGAGCGAACTCGCCCGCCCGGCTGGCCGAAGGCTTGTTCAGCGCGCCGGTGTCGACGGTCGCAACTTCGCCCGGACCCGTGACCAGTTGATCCGGTCGAGCCATGTGCCCAGCCGCATGCCGATGGTGAAGACCGCGAAGCCCCCGAGGGCGTCGAGGATGAAGTGGTTCGCCGTCGCCACAATGGCGAGGAGGGTGAGCAGCGGATAGGCGAGCAGGAGGAGCTTTCGCGGCCAGGTGGTCGCCCACGGCCAGAATGCCACGGCGCACCATGCCGCCCAGCCGAAGTGCAGGCTGGGCATCGCCGCGAACTGATTCGACACCTGGGCCACGGGGCCCGACTTGAAGTGCCAGGGCCCGCCGATCACCTCGAGCGTGTCCACGTAGCCATAGCGATCCGGAAGAAGGCGCGGAGGCATGAGCGGGAAGAACTTGAAACCGAGGAGAGCGAACCACGTCATCAGCGCTAGTCCGTTGCGGATCGACCGATACCTCCACGGGAGTTTTCGGAAGCACCACACCATCGCCGCGATCGTGATGAGGAAGTGGGCGATGCCGTAGTAGCCGTTGAGGATCCGCACCAGTGGTCGGGAGCGCAGGAAGAAGTCCTGGATCGATTCCTCGTGGTACAGCCCCATCCAGCGCTCGGCCTGGATGACCCGTTTGGCGTTGGTGAACGCCTGTGCTTTGGCGTCGAGGTTTGCCCCCTGACTGTTTCGAACGAACCAGTAGGCCCCGTAGAGCACCCCGATGATCGCCGCCTCGTGGATCAAACGCAGTTTCGGCCGCGAAGGCTCGTCCCTTGGCGCGTCCTCGCGGAACCAACGCTCGACGAACTCCTCGTCGACTTCGGCCGACGCCTCCTGCGGAGCAGACGGTTTCGGCGGTTCCGGCTCAGCCGGGGAGACGAGGTGATCCGTCATGAACGCGTGCCAGCGTAGGGGAGTGGCCCCCGCCGGGCGGTGACGATGTGGTGCGACCGCCTTTCGGGGTCGATGGGGACCATACCGAGCGCATCCGCTCTACATTCGGTGAAGGCCGCAAGACTTCCGTGAGCCGCCCGTTCCCTTGGAGTGCCCGATGACTGTCCACACCTCGCCGTTGCTGACCCTCGTCGGACAGCCGACCCTCGAATCCGTCCTGGCCGCGGCACTGCGCACGGGCGGCGACTTCGCGGAGATTTTCGTCGAGGACCGGGTGAACAGCTCCGCGCTCCTCGACGACGGGCGGATCGAGGAGTTGACGAGTGGGGCCGAACGTGGCGCCGGGATCCGCGTGATCCGCGGCGACACCACCGGTTTCGCCCACACCGCTGATCTTTCCGAGAAGGGTCTCCTCGCTGCCGCCAAGGCGGCAGGTGCGGCCGCCCGGAGCGGCTCCGGCGGGGCGCGTTCGGTTGCGCTGTCCGATCGGTCGCGGCCGCGCCCCCACCTTGTCGCCGTTGATCCGGTCGGGGTACCGAAGTCGGAGAAAGTTGAACTCCTCAAGCGAGCCGACGCGGCCGCCCGGGCCGCAGGGTCCGCCATTCGCCAGGTGACCGTCGGCTACGGGGACGCTCGACGACGCATCCTCGTCGCGAACTCCGACGGCATGCTGGCCGGTGACGAGACCATCCGGACGCGGCTCATGGTGCAGGCGGTGGCCCTTGGCGACACGGGGATGCAGACCGGGTACGACGTTGCGGCGAAGACGATCGGATGGGAGATCTTCGACGACTACGACGTGGAGGAGATCGGCCGAAAGGCAGCCGGTCGCGCACTGACGAAGCTCTCGGCCCGTCCCGCTCCGTCGGGGAAGGTCACCGTGGTTCTCGAAAAGGGCGCGGGCGGCACGATGTTCCACGAGGCGTGTGGGCACGGACTTGAAGCCGACCTGGTTTTGAAGGACACGAGCGTGTTCCGCAACCGCGTCGGGCAGCAGGTCGCGGCCAAGGGCGTCACGATCGTCGACGACGGCTCCTACGCCCGCGAATGGGGCACGAGCGCTATCGACGACGAGGGCAATCCGACGAAACGGAACGTCCTCATCGACGACGGGGTGCTGACCGACTACATGTGGGATCTCCGCCATGCCAAGAAGGAGGGCCATGCCCCGTCGGGCAACGGCCGCCGCCAGAGCTATCAGCACCTGCCGATCGTCCGGATGACGAACACCTACCTTCTCGCCGGCGGGGAGGACCCGTCGGGAATCGTCGCGGGCACCGAGTCCGGGATCTACTGCGCCAAGCTCGGCGGAGGTCAGGTGAACACCGCAACCGGCGACTTCGTCTTCGGCATGGTCGAGGCGTATCTCATCGAGGACGGTCGCATCACCGAACCACTCCGCGACGCCAACCTCATCGGCAACGGACCCCAGGTCCTCCAGGCCATCGACGCCGTCGGGAACGACTTCGCGACGGGGGTCGGTACCTGTGGGAAGGACGGCCAGGGCGTCCCGGTTTCTGATGGCAATCCCACCCTGCGAGTACAGGGCATCACCGTGGGCGGTACGGCAGCGTGAGTCGCATGACGATTGCGCTGTCCGGTGTTGTCGACCGTGCCGTTTCCTTCGTTGACAGCTCCCGGGGTCCTGTCACCGGGATGCTTCCCACCTTGCGGTACTCGCCCGTTGTGCTCCTCCGTCGCACCGGGTCTCCGTTCCTCGGCGGGCCCCTTCCCGGTGCCACCCCTTCCGCTATCTGAGTTGACGGTTTTGCCACATTCTTCGTTGTTCCTTTGGTCTTCTCGACCTTCGATTACGGGGCTGGGAAATCCCTCATGAGTGATCTTGGGGATCTGGTCCGGCGGGTTGTGGGGTGGGCGGAAGGTGACGAGCAGGTCGAGGCGTATGCCGCGCATTCGCGCGACACCGACGTCGAGATCTACCAGGGCGCGATCGAGACGCTCTCGAGCGCGGAGACGAGCGGCATGGGCATCCGGGTCGTGCTGCCAGGCCCGGACGGCAATCGGCAAGGCTTTGCCTACACCGGCTCACTCGATGAGGCCGGACTCCGCGCCGCGCTCATCGAGGCGAGGGACAACGCGTCATTCGGGACTCCGGATGCGTTTCTCGGGCTCACCTCGCCCGACGGGGTCGCTTCGGCGGCGCTCGACATCTGGGACGAGTCGCTCGTCTCGTTCGCGACGGACGCAAAGGTCGAGATGGCCATGGAGCTCGAACGTCTCGTCCGGGCCGGTGACTCCCGCATCCGTTCGCTGCGCAGCGCAAGCTACGGCGACGGTCTGATCGAGGTCGCGCTTGCATCGACCGCGGGAATCGACGCATCGTTCCGGCGGACCGGATGCTCGGTCGTGGCCTACGCGATCGCCGGGGACGAGGAGGACACCCAGACCGGGTTCGGCTACTCGGTCGGCCGCTCTCCGGCCGGTCTTGACGTGGCCAAGGCCGCAGCGATGGCCGTCGACCGGGCCACGCGTCTGCTCGGCTCGACGAAACCGCCGTCGCAGCGCACAACTGTGGTGTTCGACCCCTATGTCACCTCGTCGCTCCTGGGCATCCTGGGTGGCACGCTCAACGGTGAGTCCGTGCTGAAGGGTCGATCGTTGTTCGCCGACCGCGTTGGACAGGAGGTGGCCGTAGCCGGCTTCACCCTCGTCGACGATCCGACCAACCCCGATGCCTTCGGGGCGACGCCGTTCGATGCCGAGGGGCTTGCCACCCGCCGCATCCCCTTGATCAACGACGGTGTGCTCCAGGGATTCGTGCACAACTCGATCTCCGCTCGTCGGGCCGGCAACGGCGCCGTCTCCACCGGCAGTGCCGTGCGCGGTGGGTTCAAGGGGACACCCGGGGTCGGCTGCCGGGCGTTGACCGTTCGTCCCGGCACCATGTCGCGCGAGGAGATCCTCGTGAGCGTGGGTGACGGCGTCCTCGTGCAGTCGGTGAGCGGCATCCACTCTGGTGTCAACCCCGTGAGCGGTGACTTCTCTGTCGGCGCCGAAGGACTCATTGTTCGCAACGGCGCTCTGGCCGAGCCGATCCGCGAGTTCACCATCGCGTCGACCCTCCAGCGGATGCTCATGGACATCGTCGGCATCGGCTCCGATCTCGAATGGCTCCCGGGCGGTTCGGCCGGTCTCACACTGGCAGTCCGCGACATGAGCCTCTCCGGGTCGTGACCGTCGCCGCTGACCGGGCGTCGGTTCGCGGCGCAGTTCGCCGCTCGACTCGAGCCGCCCGTCGCGCACTCGACCCGATCGATCGGGAGCGGTCTTCCGAGATCATCTGTGCACGTATTGCGTTGAGTGCCGAGTGGGTGTCGGCATCGACCGTCACGCTCTTCGTGCCAATGATCGACGAGGTCGATGTTTGGCCCCTCTTGCGGCGTGGACGCGTCGAGGGCAAGGCGATTGCCATTCCGCGAATCGTCGACCGGGCCGGCGGGATCATGACCTTTGATCTACTGGCGTCCGAGGAGACGTCTGACGCACGGGACGCGCTGGCCGACGAGCTCGTTGACGGCTTGTTCGGTATCCCCCAGGCTCGTCATCCTGATGAGGTTCTTTCCGAGGAGATCGATCTCGTGATCGTGCCGGCGACCGCGTTGGACGAGAACGGCGACCGGCTCGGAGGCGGAGCCGGGTACTACGACCGCTGGCTCGCCGCGGCCCGACGCAACCCCACTCGACGGCCCTTTGCGCTCGGTGCGGTCTTCGCCGTGCAGGTAGTGGAGGCCGACACCTTTCCGGTGGAGCCGCATGATCAGCGCCTCGACGCGTTCGTCACCGAGCTCGGACTGCTCCACTGCCGCGACGCTCCGGTGGTCGGCGCCTGAGTGTCGTGCACACGACGTCGCCAACCGGACATCGTGTCGCCACGCTCCCTCCGCACATCGAGCGTTTCCTGCCGCACATCGACCCAAAACGGTCTGTTTGTGCTCGATTCGTGGTGATGTGCGGCGGACGTGGGCGGATGTGCGGCGGGAGTGCGGTGATGTGCGGCAGGAGTGGGGAACGCCGACAACCTGCGTGGCGGTCAAAACGCCGGACCGGCGACGGGTCGTAGTCTCAGTTCATGACCCAGCAGCCGAGCAAGCCCCGAGTTGTTGCGGGTGCCGATCACGCCGGAGTACACCTCAAGGAGATCCTCGTCGCCCATCTGCGCGAGAGCGGCATCGAGGTGCTCGATCTGGGCACCCACGGCGACGCGTCGGTCGACTACCCGGACTACGGAGTCGCCGTCGCCCGCGCCGTTCTCGACGGACGCGCTGATCTCGGGCTGGCCGTGTGCGGAAGTGGCATCGGTATCGCGATTGCCGCGACGCGAGCGGGTGCGCGTGCGGCCACTGTGCACGACGTGACGAGCGCACGCCTTTCGAGGCTGCACAACGACGCCAACGTGGTCTGCATGGGCGAGCGTTTTCTTGGCGTCCAGGTCGCCAAGGACGCGCTGGACGCGTTTGTGGCCACGCCGTTCGAGGGTGGTCGCCACGCCATCCGGGTCGCCAAGATCGAGGCGATCGTCCGGCCCGAATGAAGTCCGGTTACCGCGGGTCGCGGGTCGTTGCCGGGAGTTGGGGGGGAACGGACGGGCTCGGTGCGGCGGTGGTGACCGTTGACGTCCGCGTCGGCGCGGTGGTTACGACGTTCGGCACCGGGGTCGCATTGGGGGCGGTACCGACATAGTCGGCTTGGGCGAGGGCCCAGACGATGAGCTCGCTGTAGTACCTCCCGCCGGTCCCCGATAGGTGCAACTTGTCTTTGCCGAAAAGGTAGGTGCGGCCGCCCGCTGCCTTGTTCCACTCGAGGATCCGCATGTTCGGATAGACCTTGGTCTCCTCGCGCAGGAGCGCGTTCAGCTTCGGCGCCCATTCCCGGGTTTCGCGCATGTTGATGAACAGCACCGGGATCTTCGGGCCGATGGCATCGACGAGTGCGGCGAACTGCTTGCGCGTCGGCACCCCGTTGTTGCCGAGGTGGATCACGACGGCGCCGAACGGTGGATGCTTCGCGGTCTGCGTGCGGAACACCTTCACCCCTTCGATGAAGGGACGGGAGATCGCGGCATCGATGACACTGCCGTTCCCGAGCCGGTCTCGCAGCGCCGGCGCGGCTCCCTTCATGATCGAATCGCCGATTGCCAGTACTGCCGGCGGACGGGGGGCGGTTGCCTCGGCGATCGCGGTCGCGACCGCTTCGGCGGAGTTCATGGTCGTGTTTGGCTGCCGCGGGTCGGGCGGCGGGAGGGGGAAGGTGGTCGGGACCGCGCTCGTCGGGATGGCGTTCGTCGTGACGGCGACGGCCGGGATTGGCACGGCCGGTGCCGGCGGTGGCGCGGTCGGCGTCACAGCGGGAGCCACGGTCGACCCCACGTTCCCTCCGACGGTCACCGGCGGAGCCGCCACGTCGTCACGGACGACTAGTTCGTCGGTGGGGTTCGAGAGCGAATCGGCGATCCCGTCGTTCAACGCGGCCCGGCTCACACCGGCCGCGCCGGCCGTGAGGACGAGCGCGGTTGCCACGGTGCCGAAGAACCACAGGGGCGACCGATTCGGTGCGCCCGGTCGACCAGCGAGGCTCGCCCACCAGCGTTCGAGCGACCGTCGCCGGAACGGCAGCTCGATGCACCGGTACGACACTTCCGTCAATGCCAGCGAAAGGACGAGTCGCAGTCCGGCCAGCGCCCAGCGGTTGATGCCCACCGGTACGTCGATCCCGGGCTGCGTCAACGCCACGACCGGCCAGTGCGACAGGTAGAGGCTGTACGACCGCACGCCCAGCCACGTCAACGGTCCGAACGACAGCGTCCGCTCGGCGATCGAACCGGGACGGGTCGCTGCCCAGACCGCGGCTGCGGCGAGGACGGCGACCAGGGCGAAACCACCGCGATAGAGAAAGGCATCTTGATCCCCGACTGTGCCAGCGGTGAGGCCGAGGACGGCGAGCGCCGCCAGCCCGGCGGCGCTCGAGACAACCATGCGACCTCGGGAGAGCGGGGTGGCGTCGGCTCCGATCCACAGTGCCACCCCTGCCCCGAGAAGCACCGCGACGAGCCGGGTGTCGGAGCCGAAGTACACCCTCGATGGGTCCACCCCCGGACGGTAAGCAACCGCGCACCAGGCGGCGGAGATGGCGCCCATCAGCACCGTGATGACCGCCATCCGCCGACGCTCCCGTCCGGTCACCGCAGCGACGCCGAGGAGGACAACCGGCCAGATGGCGTAGAACTGCCCCTCGATGGCCAGGGACCAGAGGTGACGGGTGAGCGGTGGTCGACCGAGACGGTCGAAGTACGACGTGGACGACGCGATCATCCGCCAATTGCTCATGAAGACTGCGGACGCGGCGAGATCGAGCCGGCCGGCGGCGAGTTTCTCGGGGACCCGAAAGCCGTACACCGCTCCGATGCCCGCGAGCAGTGCGACCAGGGCAGGTACGAGGCGACGCACCCGTCGGATCCAGAAACTCCGAACGTCGATCCGGCCCGAAGCCGACAGCTCGTCGGCCAGGATCTTCGTCACCAGGAACCCGCTGACCACGAAGAACACATCGACGCCGAGGAATCCGCCCTTCGCCCCCGGAAGGCCGAAGTGGTACGCGACGACTGCGACGACGGCAAGGCCTCGGAGACCGTCCAGGCCCGGAAGATGCTTGATCGATCGCCCGTCCACTCGGCGAAGAGCGTACTTGTGGTCGATGGATGCTCTCTTTGCCCATCGCCGGCCGCGCGGCGACCACGGGTAGCCTTGCCGTGTGTCCGCAACTGATCTCGTCCAGCCCCGCGATCCCGTCTTCGACCTGATCGACGCCGAACGCGAGCGTCAACAGACCGGTCTCCAGCTCATTGCATCCGAGAACTTCACGTCTGCTGCGGTCATGGCCGCCGTGGGCTCAGTTCTGACGAACAAGTACTCGGAGGGCTATCCCGGCAAGCGCTACTACGGCGGCAACGCGGTGGTCGACGAGGTCGAGCAGATCGCCATCGACCGCGTGAAAGCGATCTTCGGTGCGCAGCACGCAAACGTGCAGCCCCACTCGGGGGCGAACGCAAACACCGCCGCCTATCTCGCCGTGCTCAAACCCGGGGACAAGGCCATGGGCCTGCGCCTCGATCAGGGCGGCCATATCACTCACGGTCTTCCGGTGAGCCTCTCCGGTCAGTTCTACGATTTCACGTCCTACGGGGTTGACGAGAAGACCGAACGGATCGACATGGACCACGTTCGCCACGTCGCGTTGCAGTCGCGCCCGAAGCTCATCGTTGCGGGAGCCACGGCGTACTCGAGGATCATCGACCCGGAGGCGTTCCGCTCCATCGCCGACGAGGTCGGAGCCCTGTTGATGTTCGACGCGGCCCACATCGCCGGGCTGATCGCCGGCGGCGTGCATCCGAGCCCGGTGCCCTTCGCAGACATCGTCACCTTCACGACGCACAAGACCCTGCGAGGCCCGCGTGGCGGGTGCATCCTGTCGACCAAGGAGCTCGGTCCCGCCATAGACCGTGCCGTGTTCCCCGGCTCGCAGGGTGGGCCGCTCGAGCACGTCATCGCCGGCAAGGCCGTTGCGTTCGGCGAGGCGCAGCGTCCGGAGTTCGTCCGCTACGCGCAACAGATCGTGGCG
>JANPDB010000019.1:0-24276 GCA_031431255.1 Acidimicrobiia bacterium
CGCCCGCCGAACCCTCCCGGTTCACTCATCGGTTCGGCGGTGCGCGCAAAACGTGCCAACGTGGCGGGTCATGGCGACGTCATCGACCACCGGTAGCCGACCGAGTTCGGCGCGCACGGGCGCATCGCTCGTGATCGTCGAATCACCGGCCAAGGCCAAGAAGATCGCCGAGTACCTCGGCAGCGGCTACATCGTCGAGTCGTCCATCGGCCACATTCGGGACCTTCCCGGGAGCGCGGCGGAAGTCCCCGAAAGCCATCGGGGCCTGGCGTGGGCGAAGCTCGGTGTCGACGTCGACAACGACTTCACCCCGCTCTACATCGTGGCGGCTGACAAGAAGGCCCAGGTGGCGAAGCTCCGGGCGCTGGTGAAGGATGCGTCGGAGCTCTACCTGGCGACCGACGAGGATCGGGAAGGGGAGTCCATCGCTTGGCACCTGCTCGAGGTCCTCAAACCGAAGGTGCCGGTCAAGCGCATGGTCTTTCACGAGATCACGCCACAGGCGATCCGCCGTGCCGTCGACGAATCACGCGACCTCGACCTCGACCTCGTGGCGGCGCAGGAGGCGCGGAGGATCCTCGACCGCCTCTACGGCTATGAGGTCTCTCCGGTTCTGTGGAAGAAAATCACGGCCGGTCTTTCGGCCGGCCGGGTGCAGAGCGTGGCAACGCGTCTTGTCGTCGAGCGCGAACGCGCTCGGATGCGGTTCCGTTCCGCCGGGTACTGGGACCTCGAAGGACGCTTTACCCCGTCGACCAGGTCCGGGGAATCGTTCACGGCCACCATGGTGTCCCTCGACGGACGCCGATTGGCCACCGGCAAGGATTTCGGCGAGGACGGGCTTCTGAAAAGTCCGGCGGTAACGGTTCTCGACGAGGCCCAGGCCCGCGCCCTCGTCGACCGGCTCGACGCCGCGGCGTTCGTCGTGCGCAACGTCGAGGAGAAGCCCTACCGCCGCTCTCCCTACGCCCCGTTCATGACCTCGACGCTCCAGCAGGAAGCCGGCCGCAAGCTGCGGTTCTCGTCGCAGCGCACGATGGGCATTGCCCAGCGGCTGTACGAGAACGGCTACATCACCTACATGCGTACCGACTCGACGACGCTCTCGGAAACGGCCCTCACGGCTGCCCGGGCGCAGGTGCTTGAGCTTTACGGCAAGGATTATCTGCCAGACGCTCCGCGCACCTATGCGAAGAAGGTCAAGAACGCGCAGGAGGCCCATGAGGCGATCCGCCCGGCGGGCGAGTCGTTTCGCACACCGGCATCGCTCGCCCGCGAGCTCAACGCCGACGAGCTCCGGCTCTACGAGCTCATCTGGATGCGCACGGTCGCCTCGCAGATGAACGATGCGCGGGGCATGTCGGTCCAGGTCCGCCTCGGCGCGTCATCATCCGATGGCCGTGATTGCGAGTTCGTGGCGTCAGGCAAGACCATCACCTTCCCCGGCTTTCTCCGGGCCTATGTCGAAGGTGCCGACGATCCTGAAGCTGAGCTCGAAGATCGCGAGGTGATCCTTCCCACCGTCGCCGTCGGAGAAGGTCTGCGCGCTGAAGATCTGCGCGCTGATGGTCATTCAACGCAGCCTCCACCGCGCTACACCGAGGCCTCGCTGGTGAAAGCGCTCGAGGAGCTGGGTGTCGGACGACCGTCGACCTATGCGTCGATCATGGGCACGATCCAGAACCGTGGCTACGTGTGGAAGAAGGGCTCGGCGCTCATCCCCTCCTTCGTCGCCTTCGCCGTGATTGGACTCCTCGAACAGCACTTCGGTGATCTCGTCGACTACGCGTTCACCGCGCGGATGGAAGACGATCTCGACGCTATCGCCGGCGGTCAGGCGCAGTCCGTGCCGTGGCTGAAGAGGTTCTACTTCGGCGACGGTGAGGAAGGAGCGACGGACCGCAACGGTGCCCCAATCCTTCCGGGATCCTCAACGCCGGGTCTGAAGACCATGGTCTCCACCCGCCTCGACGACATCGACGCCGCCACGATCAACTCGATCGCCATCGGGCTTGACCCGGACAACGTTCCGGTCGTCGTCCGTCCGGGTCGCTACGGGCCGTACGTGAAGCGCGGTGAAGACACCGCCCCGGTGCCCGACGACCTCGCCCCCGACGAGCTCACCGTCGAGAAGGCTCTGGAGCTCCTCGCCGCCCCGAAGGGTGATCGCGTCGTCGGCGTCGATCCGGTCACCGAGCTGACCGTCTATGCGAAGGCCGGACGTTTCGGCCCCTACGTGCAACTCGGCGACATCGAGACGCTGACGGCGCGGGCGGCCGAGGTGGCTGCGCACGATGCCGCCGGCGAGACCCCGACGAAGGGCCGCAAGAAGAAGGTCGAGGCCCCCAAGCCGCGCACCGCATCACTGTTCGCTTCCATGGCGGTGGACACCGTGACGCTCGACGAGGCACTGTCGTTGCTCACCCTGCCCCGCTCGCTCGGTATCGACGAGGCCACCGGGGAGGAAGTCGTCGCCCAGAACGGTCGCTACGGCCCGTACCTGAAGAAGGGCGTCGACTCCCGTTCGATTGGTTCCGAGGAGGAGCTGCTCACCATCACGTTGGACCAGGCACTCGCCATCTACGCCCAGCCGAAGACCTTCGCCCGTCGTGGCGCCGGGGCACCGAAGCCACCGCTGGCGACGTTCGGCGAGGACCCCGTCTCCGGGAAGCCGATCATCATGAAGGAGGGCCGGTTCGGCCTTTACGTGACCGACGGCGTCACCAACGCGTCCCTCCGCCGTGGCGACGATCCGGAGACGATCAACGCGGCGCGCGCCCAGGAGCTGTTGGCCGAGCGTCGGATCGCCGATCTCTCGAAGCCGGCGCGGACCGTAGGCCGGGGTGGCGTCCGTAAAGCGACGGGTGCGAAGAGGGCAGCCCCGGCCAAGAAGCCCGCAGTCAAGAAGCCCGTAGCGAAGAAGGTCGCCGTGAAGAAGGTTGCGAAGGGCACAGCGGCCGTGCGGGCGGACGCGTCGTCGGCGTGAGCCGAGTGTTTGTCCGCCGGTCGTAGACCCGTAGGTTGTGATGCGATGCCCGCCGCGCTGACGCCCTACGCCGGACCCGGCCGGTTCCTCGCGTTCGAAGGCGCTGACGCGTCCGGCAAGACCACCCAGATCAGGCTCCTCGCAGATCGGCTCCGCGCCGCCGGTGTCGATGTTCTGGTGAGTCGGGAACCGGGGGGAACCGCAGTGGGTGCCCGTATCCGCTCGCTGGTGCTCGACCACTCCGACGAAGGGGTCATGCTGTCGCCCCGGGCGGAAGCGCTGCTCATGGCGGCCGATCGGGCGCAGCATGTCGCCGAGGTGATCCGCCCCGCCCTTCAGGCCGGTCGCACTGTGCTCTGTGATCGCTATCTCGGCTCCTCGATCGCCTATCAGGGCGTCGGGCGAGGCCTCGGGGCCGAGCCGATCGAGCGCCTTTCGCTCTGGGCCACCGAGGATCTTGTGCCGACACTGACAATCGTCATCCGCGTCCCGGTCGAGGTCTCGCTCGAGCGACTGGCCGCGCAGGGCTCGCCCGATCGCCTCGAGTCGCTCGGCCCGGCGTTCGTCGCCCGGGTCAGTGAGGGATACGAGCAGCTGATGAACCGTCCGGCCACCGTCGGGGTGTGGGGAATCGGCACACCCGCGGAGGTGGCCGAGCGGGTCTGGTCGGCCCTCGTCGACGCCGGCGTGATGCCATGAGCGACAGCCTGTTCGACGCCTCGCTGTTCGACGTCACGGCATACGAGACCGCACCGGCCCCGCAGGTCGAAGCCGAGCCGGCGCCCGGCAGCGCGACGGTGACCCACCCGGAGACGGTGTCGGACGGGCCCGATGACGATCCCGCGCCGGCCGCGCCCGCCGACAACGCCGACATCGTGCCGATCGACCCCGACGAAGCGGGCGACGACGACCCGGCCCCGCCGCCCGCAGCTCCCGACATCGCGTCGTCCGCCTTTGCCGGACTACTCGGGAACGCCGACCCGCTCGGTACGTCGGCGGACGGCGTCGAGATAGACGAAACGCTCCTGCGCGAACCCTCGGTCGACGTCTTGTGGGGCGGGATCATCGGCCAGGACGCTGCCGTGGCCCACCTGAGGTCGTCGACGCTGTCGCCGGTCCACGCCTATCTCTTCGTCGGACCGCCCGGGGTTGGCAAGCTCGGTGCGGCTCGGGCGTTCGCA
Organism: Acidimicrobiia bacterium; assembly: GCA_031431255.1. GTDB lineage: Bacteria > Actinomycetota > Acidimicrobiia > Acidimicrobiales > JANYDT01 > JANLQX01. The sequence continues at coordinate 4,168 of JANPDB010000019.1, forward strand.
GCCGCCCTCCTGTGTCCCCGTGGTGGTTGCGGACACTGCTCGGTGTGCGTCCGTTCGCTGGCGCAGGCCCACCCCGACCTGGTGGTGGTCGAACGCGAAGGCGCGTCGATCTCTGTCGACCAGGCTCGGGAGATTCTCAGATTGGCCATGCGATCGCCGCTGGAAGGCGATCGCAAGGTGCTCGTGCTCGTCGATTTCCACTTGGTCACCATCGCCGCTCCGACACTGCTCAAGATCATCGAGGAGCCGCCGCCCAGCACGGTGTTCGTCGTGCTGGCGGAACAGATCACCGCCGAGCTCGTCACGATTGCGTCGCGTTGCGTCGTCGTCCCGTTCGCCGCTCTCGGGAGTCGGGTGATCGCGAGCCAACTCGTGGCTGAGGGCGCAACGGCAGATCAGGCGCGTGACGCGGCCGAGATGTCGGGTGGACGACTCGATCGGGCCCGCCTGTTGGTCAGTGATGGGTCGTTGGCGGAACGTCTGGCCTTCTGGGAGCAGGTTCCGCGCCGCCTGGATGGTACGGGCGCCGCGGTCTCCGTTGTCGCCGCGGAGACACTCGCCCTTCTCGATCAGATCGCCGTCGGCCCGCTGGCCGAGCGTCAGCAGGCCGAAGCCGATGCACTCGAAGCGCGCCTCGAGGCGTCGGGAGTTCGCGGCGGATCAGGAGCGCGCAAGGACCTCGTCGATCGCCACAAGCGCGAGCAGAAGCGCGTCCGCGACGACGAGCTGCGCTTCGGACTCGCGATGATCAGCCGTCGTTACGCGGCAGTGGCCGCGGCGAAAGGCGAGGACGCGCGTGCGGCCGTGGCGGCACTGGCGCACATCTCGGCGGCGAACGATCACCTCGAGCGCAACCCCAACCTCCTCCTGCTTCTCCAGTCGCTCTTCCTGCGCCTTCCTGCGCTCCGGTAACACGCAACTGAGGCCGGCAGGAAGACCTCGAGCCCCTCTTCACGCGCAGATCACCGGTGTCCGCGCGCACCTCAGCCGACTTCGGGCGCTACAGGGCCGGAGTTGGCCGATCTGCGCGTGGATCGCGCTGGTCTGCGCGTGGGGCGTGGTCACCTCGGCCGCGGAACCGTGGGGCACGGTCCACGGATCGCCACCCCTCGACGATTTCGATGCGAACCGCATTGGGTCGGGGAGATGCCCGGCTACGATCTCTCTCCGCCCGCCCGGGTAGCTCAGGGGTAGAGCAGCTCACTCGTAATGAGCAGGTCGCCGGTTCAAATCCGGCCTCGGGCTCCACATGTCTTTCGTCCGAGGACCCAGCTGGTTCCCGCCGTGTTGTGGTTGTCGGCGATCGGCGGTGGTGTGCGCCGCATGAACGAGCCGACCCGAACCCGCGTCCTGCCGAGTCGCCAGTCGCCGGTTCCAATTCCGACGCCGACGCCGACGCCGCCGCCGACCGCGTCGAGCCGGGTGGTACCGGCGTACTTCGGGCCGTGGGCGACGGACGAGTGGGACGCGCTGTTCGCGCTGCGGCCGGCGATAGTGGTGATCAACCCGGCAAACGGCCCGGGTGAGAAGCCCCATGACGGCTACCGCGAGATCGTTGAGCGCTGCGAGGAGATCGGTACTGAGGTGCTGGGCTACGTCGCAACGGGATGGCTGCAGCGGGGCGCTGACGACATCGCCGATGATGCGCACAGCTACCGCCGGTGGTACGGGACCTCGGGCACGTTCTTCGACGAGATCCCGAACCGCTCGGCTCGCGGAGGGCTCGGGGTCCTCACCAGACTCGATGAGCTGATGCGCCCGCAACGGACGGTCTTCAACTGCGGCCAGCCGATCCCGAGGCGTTGGTATCGGCTCTTTCCAGGCGTGGTTTGGGGAACGTTCGAGGGTGGACCGGCACAGCTGGCCGAGTCAGCCTTCGTCGGACCCCCGCGTCGTCAGATCCATCTCGTGCATTCGGTCTCGGCGCCCACCGCGGCGGCGGTGGCGGCCGAGCTGACCCGCCGAGGCGTCGGGTTCGCGTGCATCACGGCCGACGAGTTGCCCAATCCCTGGGACGTCTGCCCGGCGGAGTGACGTACCGGAGCGGAAGCCAACACGGGAAGGCGCGTGGCGTCGGTGGCCATCTGTCACCACGGTTTGGCTGAGAATCGCGCGGTCGTAATTGGAGGATGGGCGTAGGGTGGCGTCCGTGGCAGACCAGGCGGACTTCGAGCGCCTCGCGATGGAGCATCTCCCGTCGCTGTATTCCGGCGCGTTCCGCATGACCCACAACCGTGCTGATGCCGAGGACCTCGTGCAGGAGGCCATGCTGAAGGCCTACCGGGGCTTCGGGAACTTCGAGGAAGGCACGAACATCAAGGCATGGCTGTTCCGCATCCTCACGAACACCTACATCAACATCTATCGCGCCAAGCAGCGCCGTCCGGAGCAGGAAGCCCTCGGCGAAGGCGAAGAGCTGTTCCTCTATCGCAAGCTCGGCGGCCTCGAAGCGGCCGCACTCGGCCGTTCCGCGGAAGATTTCGCCCTGGACCAGTTGACCGATGGAGAGGTCAAAGCCGCGGTCGACGCGCTGCCCGAGGCGTTTCGTCTCCCGGTGCTCCTGGCCGACGTCGAGGGCTTCCACTACAAAGAGATCGCTGAGATCTTGGACGTTCCGATCGGGACGGTGATGTCTCGGCTGCATCGGGGAAGAAAAGCGCTCCAGAAGGCGTTGTGGGAGTTCGGTATCGAGCATCGTCTCGTTCCGCAGGGAAGCTGACGACCCGGTTCGCTGTCGACCGGGTCGGTTACCACGCAGTTGACGTTTCCTCCCATCGTTTCGAATCACGCGGCCGCTCAGCCCGAGGGATACAGCACATCATGAACTCCTCCAGCCGAACCCACCCGAGTGATCCACACGACCCCTTTGGACCCATCGATGAGGCGATCGGGGGCGACTGTTCGGCGATGATCGCTCGCTTGGACCATTTTCTTGACGGTGAGCTCACCGACCAGCGCCGCACAAAGATCCAGGCCCACCTCGATGCCTGTCCAACCTGCTACAGCGCCTTCGATTTCGAGGCCGAGCTGCGCATCGTCGTGCGGAGCCGTGCCTACACCGAGGTGCCGGCCGACCTGGCCTCGCGGATCCGGTCGGCGTTGGGCAACGCAGCATCAGAGTGAGCCTTGGGCTCGGCGTCTCTTAGCATCGTTTAGCCGGAAATTTCCCCGATTGAGGGAATGGAACGTTTTACGCCCCGGTTGATGCAGCTATGGCAGATCATGCAGTAGGAGCGAAGCCCCTCTCCGGTTCGGACCGTCCGTCCAAGAAGTTCTCCGCCGGGAGGGTTTGTCGAGAGGCTGGGTGCGGCACACGCCTCTCCATCTACAACAACGGGAAGTTCTGCTCGATGCACGAGCCAATGATTGTTCCCCGCACCCGCGGCAAGAAGATCGCGTAGCCCGTCCGTCGGACTGGGCGAGCAGACGCTAGGCGGCTGCTCCGCCTACGATCGTGGCCATGGTTCTTGCGGCACAGCAATGGTTCTACTGGCTCGGCGTGTTGCTGTTCGCAGCTGCCGCCGGCGGTGTGGTGATGAGCCTCATCGGCTACTACCTGAAGGTGTCCCGGAACAAGGTGAGCCGCGTCACGAAGAAGTGACCCGGTTTGGCCGTGCGGGCCGACCGTAGGCCCAATGTCCTCGTGCCATCGGCGTGGGACCCTAGGCCTGATGGCTCCCGGGGCCAGGGTCGCCGCAAATGAGTGACGCGCGCTTCAGCGAAGCGATCGCAACATCGCCTCTTGTCGCTCGGCTCCTGCGCTCCTGTGCGTTCAGCGATAGCGCGGTGCTTCCGTGCGCCGTCTCCGGTGGGGCCGACTCCGTCGCCCTCGCCGTGCTGGCGTCCAGGTCTGGTTGTTCGTCGGTCGTCCTCCACCACGTCGATCACGCCCTGCGGCCTGCATCGTCGACCGAGGCCGCTGCAGTCGCGACCCTTGCCGACCGGCTCGGTGCCGCCTTCGTCGCCCACACCGTCGAGGTCGAGGACGGTCCGAACCTCGAAGAACGGGCTCGCAAGGCCCGGTATGGCGCGCTGCCGATCGGTGTCGCGACGGGCCATACCGCGGACGACCTGGCCGAAACCATGGTCTTGCATCTGCTCCGGGGCGCCGGTCTCGACGGTCTCGCCTCGATGGCCCGGGCCGATCGCGGCGGCCCGCGGCGGCCGCTCCTGCGGCTTCGACGCAGCGACACGGTGGCGTTGTGCACCGAACTCGGTCTCGACACGTTCGCCGACCCGATGAATGATGACGCTCGCTTCCGCCGGGTCCGCGTCCGCCATGAACTCCTCCCGCTGATGGACGACATTGCCCAGCGTGACGTCGCCACCCTTCTGGCTCGGCACTGCGAAATCGCCGCCGCCGACGTCGCACTGCTCGACGAACTCAGCGCGTCGGTCGACCCTCAGCAGCGGTGGGGCCTGGTTGGCGTCGCCGCACCGCTGGCCCGCCGCTCACTGCGTCGCTGGCTCGTCGAAAGCGGCGTTGGTCAGGGACACAGCGTAGATGCCGCCACCGTCGACCGGGTGATGGACGTCGCGCTCGGCGAGACACCGGCGTGCGACGTCGTCGGCGGCTGGCGCGTGGCCCGTACCGACGGTCTCCTCCGACTGCTGCCCCCGACCACCGGAACGGGCTGAAGGGTCGGCTACGAGCGCGCCGACGCCCCGCCACCGTGCACGCGCACCCGTTCACCGGTGACGTATCCGGCCTCGTCCGAGCAGAGGAAGGCGACGACTCGCGCGACGTCGAGCGGTTCGCAGACCCGACCGAACGGAAACGACGAGTCGAGCTCGTGGATGTCACCGACGCCGGCCACGGCTTTGGCCAGCCGCCTGCCCATGTCGCTCACGACGAGGCCGGGAGCTGCGACGTTGACGTGGATGCCGTTGCGCATCTCCTCTTTGGCGAGCGTGAACGCCACAGCCTCCATAGCCGCCTTCGCCATGTTGTACGGAGCACCGAAGGCCGCATGGGTGTCCGTCGCCACACTCGAGATCATGACGATGTCGGCCCGGCCGCGGGCCTTGGCGCGTTCGCGCATCCCGGGAAGGGCGAGGCGGCAGAGGTGGTGCGGACCGATCGCGTGGACGCGGAGCAGACGCTCGACCTCGTCGGGTGCGGTGTCGGCGACAGAGCGGCCACGCGACGCGACACCGGCGTTGTTGACCAGGAGGTCGATCGGGCCGAACTCCGAGGTGACGGCGGCAAGCATCGATTCGGTCGCCTCGAGGTCGGCGATGTCTCCGGCAAACGCCATGGCCTGGCCTCCGGACGCGCGGATGGCCTGCACAGCTTCGGCCGCGCTCGACACGTCCTTTGCGTAGTTCACGGCGACCGTTGCGCCCCGTTCGGCCAACAGCACCGAGATGCCCCGGCCGATGCCTCGGCCGCCGCCGGTGACGAGCGCGACGCGCCCCGTGAAGTCGTTCATCCACCCACGGTATCGCCGTCCCGCGTTGCGTACTTTCCCGCCCTGCTTGGTGGTCGGAACCGGTGTCGATCCGGTGACCTCACGCTTTTCAGGCGTGCGCTCTACCAACTGAGCTATCCGACCGTGGTCCAGCCGCCCGTTGCCGGTTCGGATGAACGTCGATCCCCGTGAACGGGGATCGGTGTGGCGGACCCGACGGGATTTGAACCCGCGGCCTCCGGCTTGACAGGCCGGCGTGCACTCCTAGCTGCACCACGGGTCCAGACCGTGGAGTGTCAAAGCTAGCAGACCTCGCTTCGGCCCCTCACCTCGGTTTCGCCTACGTGAACGGGAGGTGACGTGCGAGGATGCCCCACAGCGTGTTGAAGTGCCAGTGGTAATCCCGGTGTTTCAGGCTGCAGTGTGAGCGCACTCGGGGATTGTGGCAGCGTCGTGTTGATCTGTGCGCGTGGTTTTCTGGTGAAGGAGGCGAGGTCGCGGCAGTCTTTTGAGTCGCCGGCAGGTCTGTTCGGCTTCGAGCATCCCGATGGCGCCCACCGTTTGCGCATCGCTCCGTCACGCCAGTTCTTCACGTGCCCAGTCGTAGTGCGGCGATCGAGATCATCGACGCGATCGGGTTCGTTGTCGTGAGCGACCTTTGTAGTGTCGGTGTGGCACCGATGCGGGCGATGGTGAACATCTCATCAAGGCCTTCTCGCAAGCTCGCCGCGGCATCAGGGTAGGTGAGTTCGAGTTCTTTGGCGAGGAGGCTCGTTTTGTGGAGCCCGGCCACTTGGTCGTTGTCAGCAAAGGCTGACGCGAGACGGCGGTCCATCGTGGCCCTGGTGTGTCTCAACAACACCGAAACATCAAGCGTGGACTGGTCACGCGAGGGGAGTTCGGCCATCGCTGTTCGGTGGTATCGATGAACCGGGGTGACACCGCCGATTTCGATCGCGATTGTTTCCTACGCCGACATCCCTGGCAGCAACGCCGCGGCCTCAGGCGCGGCGACACGAACGACAGGCACCTTCTTCATGGTGAATTCCATCTCGGGGGTGAGTGTCCTGTCAGGACCCTCGAACCCTGCCAGGACGGCAGAGCCGCGGGGGATCACCACCGAACGACTTCAACAAACCGCGGGACATGGTCCCATCAAAGTAACTCGACGTTGTCGGCCTTCGGTAGACACCGGCGGGTGTCCAGTGCGTACGACGCCTCGGCGACGATCTTTGTCATGTCGAATGCGGTGTGGTCGGTGAGCATGACGACGCAGTCTGCCGCCGCAACGAGCCCGTCCATGGCTATTGCATGAACCACTCCGGGCGGGACCTGACGATCGCCGATCGGGACGTGTGGATCGACGGTGGTCACGTTCGCGCCCATCTTGAGGAGGCGCTCAATCACGTGAATCGCAGGCGACTCACGCGCGTCGCTGGTGTCGGCCTTGTACGTCAAACCGAATGCAAGAATCTGCGCACCCCTGAGTGACTTCCCTCTCTCGTTCAACCCGTACATGATCCGTCGAACGACGTAGTCGGGCATGTGTTCGTTGACATCGGTTGCGAGTTCAACGAAGCGGAACGATTGCCCGAGCGCCTGTCGAACCCGCCACGAGAGGTAGCTCGGGTCGATCGGGAGGCAATGTCCTCCGACCCCGGGCCCCGGCGTGAAGCGCATGTATCCGAACGGCTTGGTTGACGCGGCGTCGATCGCCTCCCACAGGTCAAGTCCCAGATCGTGGCTATACATGGCGAGCTCGTTCATCAACGCGATATTCACGGTTCGGAAGGTGTTCTCGATCAACTTCGAGAGCTCTGCGACGCCGCAGGAGGAAACGGGCACGACGCGCTCGACGATGGTTGCGTAGAAGTCGTGCACCGCTCGGCTGGACGCATCGTCGATCCCCGCCACGATCTTGGGGGTGTTCTCGAGCGAAAATCGCTTGTTCCCCGGGTCGATACGCTCGGGGCTGAATCCGACCCTGAAGTCGGCGCCGGCCCGAAGCCCGGATTCGCGCTCCAGGATCGGGACGAGGACCTCCTCGGTGGTTCCGGGATAGGTCGTTGACTCAAGTACGACCATGGCGCCGGGGCTGAGGATTTGGCCGAGCGACCTTGCGGCGCTCTCCACGAACGAGAGATCCGGGAGGGAGTTCTTGAGCGGGGTCGGCACGGTGATGACGGCGACATCGAATTGATTGATCTCCGCGTAGTCGGGCGTGGCGCGGTACCTCCCGGTAGCTATCGCCAGCTGCAACCGTTCGTCCGAGATGTCTTCGACAAACGAGACGCCGTTCTGAAGCGAAGCGGTACGCCGCTCATCGAGGTCAACCCCGACAACCGAGTGCCCGACCTCCGCTGCCCTCACGGCCAGCGGAAGCCCGACGTATCCTTGACCGACTATGGCAACCCGACGAAACATGTCCTTCAAACTACCGAGTCAGACGGCGGACTGAACGAGATGCGGGGCTCATTGGCAAGATCAGATGATTTTGGGTAAAGAACGACACCGCTTTCGCCCGAAAGGTATAGGGACGCAGCCGTCAGCGAGTCCCCTTGGCTCGTTGTCAACCGAGCGCCCAAAAACGGAAACCATCCACCATGCGCAACCACAACCCCAGCTTCAGCCCCTCGGTCGCTCCGCCTCCCCTCCGTGACCGCCGGGTCGTTGCTAACGCTCGTATGCACCTGCTCGGCCTGGATCTCGATGCTTTGACGATGCAGGAGACGATCGACCGTTGTCGAAATCTGGCCCACGCTGGCGGAACGCATCAGCACGTGGTGTTGAACGCCGCCAAGGTCGTGGCAGCACAATCCGACGACACATTGCGGTCCATCATCAATAACTGTGACGTGATCAACGCGGATGGCCAGGCTGTCGTGTGGGCCGGCCGCTTGCTCGGCCACCGCGTTCCTGAGCGGGTCACGGGGATCGATTTGTTCCTCGAACTTGTGAGGGCTGCAGCAGACGACGGGGACACGATCTTTCTGCTTGGCGCCGAGCAGAGCGTTGTCGACCGGACTGCTCAAGTGCTGCGAGAGCGACACCCTCGGCTACAGATCGCAGGCATCCGAAACGGCTTCTGGAGCGACGACGACGAAGTGATTGCGCAAGTCTGCGCCGCCAAACCTACCTACCTGTTTCTCGCAATCCCGAGTCCACGGAAGGAGTTCTGGCTGAATGCGAAGCTCGAGGCACTCGGTGTTCCGTTCGCGATGGGCGTCGGTGGTTCCTTCGACGTTGTGGCCGGGAAGACCCGGCGGGCCCCAAAGTTGATGCAGCGTATGGGTCTTGAGTGGAGCTGGCGGCTCCTGCAGGAGCCAAGGCGGATGTTCAAGCGCTACTGGAACGGGAACAGGGACTTCATCAAGCTGGTCATAGCGGAACGTCAGCGACTTCGGGCAGCGCGATGAACCCCGTGCTGATCGCCGGTGCTCGTCCGAACTTCGTCAAGATCGGACCGCTGCACAAGGCATTCCGGCGCCATGGGATGCCAGTGCGGCTCGTGCACACCGGACAGCATTACGACGAGGCGATGTCCGGGTCGTTCTTCCGGGACCTTGACATCCCGGCGCCGGATGCCAACCTCGGCGTTGGTTCAGGTAGCCACGCGGTCCAGACAGCTGCAGTCATGAAGTCGTTCGATGGATGGCTTGACGAGCACCGCGAAATCGACATGATTGTGGTCGTCGGCGACGTCAACTCGACACTTGCGTGCACGCTTGTCGGCATCAAACGGGGCATTCGCATCGCACATGTCGAGGCGGGATTGCGTTCGGGCGATCGAACGATGCCTGAGGAGACGAACCGGATCCTCGTTGACGCGGTCGCGGATTGGTTGCTGACGCCATCCGCTGACGCCGACCAGAACCTGCGACGAGAGGGGGCGCATGCGAGTCGCATTCAACGCGTAGGGAACATCATGGTTGACTCGTTGTTCGATGCGCGATCCCGCCGACCCTCCGTTACAACTGCTGAACGTCTTGGCCTCACGCCCCGTGGGTACGGCCTCTTGACCCTCCACCGACCGGCGCTGGTCGATGACCCGGACAAGCTCGGCGATGTTCTGGGCGCTCTGAATCAGCTGACCGATTCGCTACCGATTCTCTTTCCGGTTCACCCACGCACTGCGCAGATGATCGATCGATTGAAACTTCGACCCAGCGCCGACCTTCATCTGACAGGGCCGCTGGGCTACTTGGACTTCGTCGCCTGCGAGTCCGATGCGGCGATTGTCCTCACGGACTCTGGCGGAGTGCAGGAAGAGACCACTTGCCTTGGCGTGCCGTGCCTTACCCTGCGAGACGGTACCGAACGTCCGGTCACGGTCACGCACGGTACCAACGAAGTTGTCGGCCTCGATCCGTACCGCGCCGTCAGACGAGCGGTTGAGAGGCTCTCAGAACCCATTGCGGAGCGGCGCCCTGATCTCTGGGACGGACAGACCGCGGATCGCGTGATCCGCGCTCTCCACACCAACCCGGTGTTTGGGTAGTACCCCGGTGTGCGGTATCGCGGGCGTTGTCGACGGATCGGCAGCGGCCGAATGGGGTGGTGTCGTTCGCGAAATGGCAGACCTCCTTGGCCACCGAGGACCAGATGGTTCCGGGTTCGTCGACAGTGCGCCTGCATGGCTCGGCCACACCCGTCTCGCGATCATCGATGTCGCCGGTTCACCGCAGCCGATGACCAGCAACGAGGGCCGCTACACGCTGGTTTTCAATGGCGAGATCGTCAATTACCGCACCCTGCGCACTGACCATGACCTGGCGTGCTCGACGGACGGCGACACCGAGGTGTTGCTGCGCATGCTTGAGCGGTTCGGCATCGAAGCGCTCGGTGCGCTCCGAGGGCAGTTTGCATTCGGGCTGTGGGACCGAGAACGCGGCTCGCTGCTGTTGGCGCGGGATCGGTTGGGGATTCTCCCGCTTTTCTGGACTCAGCAGGGAAGCACGATCGCCTTTGCCTCTGAGCTCCCCGCGCTCCGGCCCGTCGTCGACGAGTGGCAGTTCGATCGAGAGTGCATCCCTGATCTCCTGCGGCGGCGCGCTGTCCCCGCTCCGCAAACCACCGTGGTGGGTATCCAAAAGGTAGTTCCCGGTTCATGGATCCGCTTCTCGATCGACGGGAGCCGGATGGATGGTCGATATTGGACTGCGCGATCACCGCGTCGCCGTCTGGCCATCACTCCGGCGGCAGCTGTGGAGCGACTTGATGAACTTCTCCACCTGTCGGTCGCAGAGAATCTCATCGCAGATGTTCCGGTCGGGGCGTACTTGTCCGGCGGTGTTGATTCGAGTCTGATTGTTGCGATCGCCGCCAAACACACTGCGCAACCCATCAAGACGTTCTGCGCAGGGTTTGGGGGGCCCGATGACGAACGTCACCACGCTCGTCTGGTGGCCGATTCCATCGGGACCGATCACCGCGAAGTCGTTGTTGATGCAACGAGCTTCTTGGAAGCTGTCGCCGTTCTGACCAAGTACCGCGGAGCGCCAATATCGGAGGTCTCCGATATTGCCGTGGCAGCGCTTGCGGCCGATGCGGTCAAGGAAGTGAAAGTTGTGCTGTCCGGCGAAGGAAGTGACGAGTTGTTCGCCGGGTACCCCAAATATCGACTGGCGGTCCCTGCCGCGGCGGTGAACCGAATCCCCTGCGCAATTCGCGTACCGGTCATGTCAATGCTGGCGAAACGGGGCGTGGGCGGGCGCAAGGGGGCATCGCTCTGGCAGGCGTTGGAGGGCCGAACAAGCGAAGAACAGTTGCTGGGCTGGTTCGCGCCCTACAACAGTCACGATCTTCGTCGGTTGGGCATCGCCACCCAACCGGAGCCAGGCCAACGCCTGCGCGTCCGCGATGCGGTCCGTTCGATGGAGATCGCCGATCTCGAAGCGTGGTTGCCCGACAATTTGCTAGAGCGTGGCGACCGCATGAGCATGTCGGCGAGTCTGGAGCTCCGACCGCCATTCCTCGACCCACGCATCGTCGAGTGGGCTCTTGACCTGCCTGCTCGGATCAAACTGCATCGAAACACCAACAAGTGGCCGGTTCGTGAGGTGGCTCGGCGCTATGTTCCGGCATCGCTGATCGATCGACCGAAGGTTGGGTTCCGGGTCCCTTTGGACCTCTGGTTGCGCTCCGAGCTCTACGCGCCTGTCCAGGGGCTGCTCGATCCCGCGACGAATCGTTCCGGAGAGTATCTCCCCGATTCTTACGGTTTGGAGCTCTTGGCTGCCCACCGCAACGGCGCTGACTTGACCAAGAAGATCTGGCCACTGATCACCCTTGAGCTCTACCTTCGATCCCTTGAATCGATGTGAGCGCACCCCGGCCGCTCGGTCAATGGCAGTTGTGATCGAACGGCCTTCACCGTGAACTCCGATGTGGCTCGCCAACGAGGTCTGTTGTGGACCCTTCGTCGAGTCCGTCGCGGGGGCGTGCGGGAGTCGGCGTGGCGAATCGGTACGATGGGTGCGCTGGCGCGGTGGGAGCGCGAGGACTGCGTTGCCCCGCCGCTGCGACTGCCTCTGCGCTGCGTGCGGACCTTGTCCGGGCCAATCCCTGCGCCACTGCGAGAGCGAGTCGACGCAATCCTTTCGGGGCGTGTCGTACTGCTCGGCTGTGCCCGCTCGATCACGACGACACCAGATTGGATCGGTGACGGCGGTGCGGCGTCGGAGATGGGTCGCGATCGCAATGGTTCGGCCGGGCGCGCGAGTGTCAAACATGCCTGGGAACTTGCACGATTGGGCCCGGTCGTCGACTTGGCGGCGGCGTGGCGCATGACCGGAGATGATCGGTTTGCGGTGGGCGCCGAGCGACTCCTGAACGACTTCTGCGAGCTATTGCAGGACCGGCGTTCCGTGCTGTGGGGTAGTGGGGTCGAAGCGGCGTTGCGGTTGTTCGCACTCGGATGGGTATGTGCGCTGTTCGGTGATCGAATGACAAGTGGGTTCCCGCTGGATCGGATGGGAAGTGTGGCGGCTCGCCATCTGGATCGCCTTCGTCGATTTCCAAGCCGGTACAGCTCCGCGAACAACCACGCATTGGTCGAGGCAGCTGGGCTACTTGCGGGGTCAGCCCTCTTCGGTCCGGTCAAGTCACAGAGCGCGGATCGGGCGCTTGGTGAAAGCAGACTCATGGGGCACCTCGGCCGCCAGATTGACCAGGCCGGTTTACATCGGGAAGCGGCGACGGACTACCACGCGTTCGTGAGTGACGTGTTGGTGGCAACACTCCTGATGCACGACATCGCCAACTTTGAGCGTCCGCTGTACGTCATGGCAAACTTAAGAAAAATGCTCGGTGCGTCCTTGGCACTGGACGCTGTGGGGAGACCTCGATTCGGGGACGGTGACGACTCACAGTGCTTCGGTTTCGATGATCGTCCCCCGCTGGAACGAGCGATCGAGCTGGCTCAGGTTGCGCTCGGCGTGGGGGAGCCGGTCACCTGGCAAGGGGCGATTGTTGCTGATCTCGGCACGATCGTTGACGCTCGAAGAACGTCGACGCAGATCGCTAGGCCGGTGCTGCCAGTCGATCGAAGTGAGCTCGCCCGCCATGGGTGGCTGACCGCCCTGCGAACATCTGATTCGTCCGTGGCGATGCGAACTGGAGCCTTGGGGTTTCTTTCCGTCGCCGCCCATGCTCACGCCGACCTGTTGTCGGTGGTTGTTTCTGTTCGGGGTGCGCCGCTCGTTGTCGATCCCGGCACGTTCTGCTACGACAGTCACCCGGCCTGGCGTCGATGGTTTCGATCGAGCGCAGCGCACAACTGCTTGGTGCTTGGCGGGGTTGACCAGTCTGAGTACTGGGGACCGTTTCTGTGGGGCACCGACGCCAGCGCGCCGGTCGTCGCTTTCAACGAAGGGACCGACGGGGGCAGCGCTGTCGCAGAACTTGCACCGACGACTCGCAACCCGACGATCCGACGCCGCATCGAGCTGAGTTCGAACCGGCTTGAGGTCGTCGACGCAATCTCGTTCCCAGTCCGCGCCCGGCGACAGTTGCTCGGCTCGGCAACACGGCGTCGAAGTGCGCAGCCGACGATCGCCGATGAGATGGTTCACGGGTGTCTTCGTTGGCAGTTGCACTCCACGGTAAGGGTCGCGACCGACCACGGTTTGCGGCTCGTCGGTCCGGCGGGACCGGTCGCGATGTCACTGCCCTCCGGTTGGACTGTCGAAATTGAACAGGGGACAGATCCGCCGCTTGACGACGACGTTGGCGGTTGGTTGTCGAACTCGTTCGGGACCCGAGTGCCGTCAGTTGCAGTTGTTGCGAGGGGTCTGGTCCTTCCCGAAACGGAACTTGTGACCAGCTTTTCTTGGTAGGCACACCCGCGACGGTCTGCCGCGAAATTCGACAACCGACACTCCCGAGGAGTTCGGTCGAACGGCGTTGCACGCATTCATCTTAAATCCGATAAGATGCCTTTGCCGCCGCGACTTGGCAGAGCTACAAATTCCCTGCTAAGTGTTGGTGTTTAGTGCAACGATCTCTGAAAGACGGACTGACGATTGCAATCAGCTTGGTGGTCCGAGCGTTCGATCGCTTCGTTCCGCATTTCGGTCTGCTGCCGCTTCACTCACGTGCTAGCGGTGTCGTGCTGCTGTACCACGCTGTTCCCAGGATGCACCTCGCTGCGTTCTGCCTTCAGCTGGACGCTTTGCAACGGATCGGACCCGTCGTGGGCTGGGCTGATGTTCTGCGGCCCCCCGATGGTCGGTGGGCCATTGCGATCACGTTCGATGATGCCCTTGAGTCGGTCGCTGTCGCTGCTGACGAACTCGTTCGACGGCAGATCCCAGCCACTGTGTTTGTTCCGACCGGTTCGGTCGGCGTCATGCCCGCGTGGCCGGGTGGCGACCGGTACAGGGAAGCCGTGCTCACGGCCGACCAACTTTCCGCGATGCCGGAGGAGTGGATAGAGATGGGCGGCCACTCACGGAACCACCGGGTGTTGACAGAATTGGATGGTCCCGACCTCAGGGGCGAGATCACCGGATGCTTCGATGACCTCGTTCAGATAACCAATGTTGCTCCTGTCGCTTTTGCTGTTCCATTCGGGTTCTGGGATGAGCGGGTGGTCGAAATGGCAACGTTGGCAGGGTTCCAACGGGTGTTCTCCGTCGAACCTTCGCCGGTGTTCGACGCTGATCTACTGGTCGTCCCACGGGTCACGGTCGAACCAACCGACTCCCCACTCGTGTTTCGTCTCAAGGTCCTCGGATCGTACCGATGGATTGGGCACTGGATGGCTTTCAAACGTCGTATCGGGATGCCCTCCCCGCCGATGAGTGACCGTTCGTGACCGACTACTTCCGAATCGTGCTCTCTTGACTGCGTCTACGACCTCGCGGATCTGCTATGTGCTTGCCCAGTACCCGGCGATGTCGGCGACGTTCATCGACAGGGAAATCCGAGCCGTCGAAGCGCAGGGGATCGACGTCTTGCCGATGTCGATGAATGAGCCTGCTTCCCATGACTTGCTTTCTGACGAGCATCGGCATGCCCACGCAAGGACGACCTACGTAAAGGCAATGGGTTCGCGGCGGATCCTTGCATTGACGGCGCGGGCATTTGCAGCAAGCCCTTCGGGCTTCGCCTCGACGGTCGCAGTCGCACTCAAGAGCGCTGGCGCCGACGGAAAGCAGCTGAAGCGGCGCCTCGGGTACCTCGCCGAGGCACTCGTTGTGTGGGACCGATGCCGACGCGAGGGGATCACTCACTTGCATGCGCACTTCGGACAAGGCACTGCATGTGTGGCCTGGTTCGCCTGCGAGCTCGCGAACCGGCTGGACTCGCGTCGTCCCAGGTCCTCGTGGAGCTTCACGGTTCACGGTTGGCTTGAGTTCCTGAACGAAGAAGACGACTCGATGACGGAGAAGGTGCACCGAGCGAGTCGTGTCTTCGCAGTGTCTGATCACACGCGAAGCCAACTGATGAGGTTGTCTGATCCAGAGCACTGGTCGAAGATCAAGGTGGTGCGTTGCGGTGTCGAGCTTGATCGGCTCCCGTTTCACCCTGAGTCGGTGCGGTCACATCCGCCGTCGGTTCTGTGCGTGGCCAGGCTTGCGCCCGAGAAGGGACATCGGGTCTTGTTCGAAGCGTTGAGTCTGTTGGAGCGCCAAGGCAGTCCTGTCGCGTTGCGTCTGGCTGGTACCGGGGCATTGGACTCGTCCCTTCGAAGTGAAGTGGCTCGAAGCGATATCGCCCATCGGGTGACCTTCCTCGGTCCTCTCGGTCAAGATGAAGTCCTCTCCGAACTGAGGGCGGCCGACGCGTTCTGCTTGCCATCCTTCAGCGAGGGGTTGCCCGTCGCATTGATGGAGTCACTTGCGGTCGGGGTACCGACCATTGCCACCGCCATTGCCGGCGTGTCCGAGTTGGTCGAGGATCGGGTCACTGGATTTCTCGTGTCGGCTGCTCGTGCCGACCTGCTCGCAGCAGCAATCACACAAGCAACGACGAACAGCGAGGAGCGCAGATGTTTGCAAGAGGCCGGACGAAAACGGGTGGAAGCCATGTTCTCGATCGACCGCATCGGTGCAGCACTCGCCGATGAATTCCGGACCGTTGTGCGCGCCGAAACGGTAGAATCGGCCGTAAGCGGCGAAAGCGAGCCGGCCCGCCCCCCGCGGCGCACCGTAGGACAATCTCTCTTTCCCTGGGTAAATCGGGTCTGGCTCGCCGCACAGATCGCCAATGGCGAACGGGCTCGTGTCGGGTTCGACGAGGTGTATCGCCTAAAGGACCCGTGGGCCATGGACCGGCCGGGGGAAAAGGCCAGATTCGACGCAACGACGAGCCTCTTGGCGCAAGCATTCGGTCCGATCGGTCATCTGGTGGAGCTCGGGTCGGGTGAGGGACATCAGAGCGAACTGCTCGCCCGCCACTGCGCATCACTGACCGGCCTCGACGCGAGTCCACGCGCGGTGGCGCGAGCGAAACGCCGAGTGAACGGAGCCAGGTTTGTTGTCGGGGATCTCACGCGACCCGGCTGGTCGGCGGCCCTGCCCTCTGCCGATGTCGTCATTGCGTGCGAGGTGCTCTGTTATGTCCCCGACGTTGGGTCAGTACTGCAGGAGATGGAAGCGCTCGCCGTTTCGGGTTGCTTTGTCACGATGTACGAGGAGAAGTGGTCGACCATCAGTACGTGGATCGAGACCCGGCCGGGTGTGCAGATCGGGTCAATCAACGCCCATGGCCTCACCTGGGTGACCGCGTGGTGGCCTCGCCCGAAGCCCGCTGGCTCTTCGGTTTCCGAACCAGAAGCGTGATCCACGGCGATTCTCTCGGACCCACCGGCGAACGTCCGGACGTAGGTCAGATCTGCGACCCAGACCCGGTTCGGGGCCGGCGCCGTGAAGTTCCGTTTCACCCGGTCTGGTCGACCGTCGACATCACCCGGGATCGTCGTGAACGGGGCCTTGCCGCGTCGACGGACACCGGAGATGCCCTCACGACGCATGATTCGAGCGACCTGGTCCCGGCCCACGGTGTGGCCCTCACGGCGAAGTTGATGCCAGATCTTCTCAATGCCGTAGACACCGAAGTTGTCATCGAAAACCCGCCGGACCTCGACCGCCAAAGCGGCGTCAGAGAGCTGACGGGCCGACGGTGGCCGTCGTTTCGCTGACCGATACGACGATGGGGAGACCTGCAACACGGCGCAGATCGGCTCGATCCCCCAACGCAACCCATCACATGCCCGGGTCGAGGACCGGGTCCGCTGCTGGAAAGCAACCGGCATGACCAACGTCCCATTCGACGACTACGTCCGCAACCAGGGATGGCTGATCGTGACGCTCATCGCGTCGAACGTCATCGCCTGGACCCAACTCGTGTGCCTCGACGGTGACCTCGCCCGCGCCGAAACGAAAACGTTGCGTTACCGCCTCTTCCACATCGCCGCACGACTCTCGTACACCCACCGCCGCCACGTGCTCCGCCTCCACGTGACGTGGCCCTGGCGCCACCACCTCGCCGGCGCCTTCACCCGGCTCCGAACACGCCTCGCCTGACCCACCGCACGGGTCACCACGGCGGACAACACCAAAACCCGGCAGTCACCCTTGACCAAAGACGCCCCCACGCCACCACCACCCAACAACCCTACGCGCACATATTAAAACGTCTCACGTCCGGGACCAAACCCGAGCAAGATGAACAATCGAGGCTAAACCAGGTTAGCCCAAAGGCTAGTTGCCCTGACGTTCCAGGGAGCTGTTGTAGGATTTTGACAGGATCGACAGCCGCTCTCCGTCGATGTTTTCGAAATGGTTGGTGCATGGAACTTCGTTACTTCGCTTCGGTCCTCTGGCGGTTCAAGGTCCTCTTTCTGGTACTCATTGTGGCCGGTGTCAATCTGGGTGTGGTTCTACTCAACCAGGGTGCGCAGCAGTACCGATCGGTGGCGACGCTTCTGGTTCGGCCGCCGACGCTCACCGCTGGGGGTTCGTCCTATGTGGAACCAGAGCGATACATCGCCGCCGAGCGTCGGTTCCTGAACGGTGCGTCCTTCAGGGAACGGCTGACCGCCGCCGTGCCGGACGTCGCCGGCGCGACGTTCGAGTTGCTCCCGCAACAGAACACCGACATAGTCGACGTCAGGGCGACCGCGTCAACTCCAGAGATAGCGAAGCTTGGGGCCAATTCGTTCGTGACGGAATACCTGAAGTTGCTCGAGGCGAGGTATTCGACATCGAACGCAGCTGAGCCAAAGTTTGTGACTGATGGCATAAAATCTGCGGCTGCCGATCTGGTTGACGTGCAGCGCGTGCTCGCTCGAACTCCCGGCGATGCCGGGGCGCTTGCCCGACAACAGACGCTGCTGGCCGAATATTCGGAGTTGCTTCGGACGCGGACCTCGCTGCGGCTCGGCCAAACCTTCCAGGTGAACACCCAGATTGTGGAGATGGGCGCGGCCGGAAGCGTGCTGGACCAGCGCTCGCCCATCGTCAGTCTGCTTTTGCTCGGATTGCTCGCAATGTTGTTCGCGTCGGGTGTGTTGGTGGCGCTGTCGAGACTCAGCACCAGAGTGTTCTCTCCGAGTCAGCTGCAGGAACTACTCCCGAACGCTCCGTTCTTCGCGCTTCCTCGACTGCGCGCAATCGATTCGCTCGAATCGTTGGGGATTGTCACACCACGCAGCTTCATGTTACCGGTGCGCCAGATCACGCAACGCGCACAGACCATTCTCTCCGCCTCCGACACGCTCACCATCGCCGTGGTCTCGTTGGAACGCGAGAGTGCGGTCACGACAATGGCCGTATTGCTCGCCGCGAGTCTTGGGCGAAATGGTGAACGCGTTGTTTTGGCTGACTTCAATCTGTCGAACCAATTGCTCACCCGAGAGTTCGACGCACGTGGCGGCAAGGGGATAGCTGAACTCGTTCGACGAACGCCGGAGCGGTCGAATCGCATTGTGAAACCCAGCGACGTCTTCGCTTGTATGACAGAAACGTCGATTCCGGGTGTTTCGGTGGTTGGTGAGTTGAGTGCCGTTTTGAACCGCGCCATGCTGCGCCAAACCAAGGAGGTTCTCAGCCTCTGTCATGACGCGCTGGTTCTCGACTGCCCGGCAATAGCGGACTCGTCGGTAAGTCTGCAAGCCGCTGTTGTCGCGGATGTCATCGTCGTCGTCGTGCCACTGCGCCGCACCCGGATGAAGGCAGTACGAGGCCTTGTTGAACAACTCGGTAACCGTCGCATCATCTTTGTGTCGGTTCCAGCCAAACTGTTGAAGCGCTCGCGAGAACGCAAGCAGTGACCGCTATCGCCTATGTGGTGTCGACCTATCCGGCGCTATCGAACACGTTTATTCAGCGTGAGATCACCGCACTCGAGTCGGTGGCAGACGAACGTGGTGATCGTTTCCAAGTACTGCGGTTTTCCGTCAATCGCCCGTCCGCACAGGACCTGCTGACCTCGGTCCACCAGAACGAGGCTTCGAAGACGAAATACCTCAAAGGCCAGTCGTTCATGTCTTGGCTCTCACTTTTCGTGAACGCGTTGACGGTTCTCCGATTGCGGATCGCCAGGGTCTTGATGTTGGCGCTGAGGGACGGAGGTCTGGACCTGCGAGAGATCCTCTGGCGGCTTTTTTACTTTTGTGAAGCGCTCGCCGTCTGGCACGACTGCCGAAATCGTCAGGTACGGCACATTCACGCTCATTTCGGGCAAGGAAGCGCCCATGTCGCCTGGCTTGCAACGATCATGCTGAACTGTGACCGGGCCGTCTCAACTCGGGTGAGCTGGAGTTTCACCATACATGGATGGCTGGAATTTCTGAATGAGGAAGCCGATTCCATGCGGGCAAAAATTCACGCTGCTGACCGCACCGTCTGCATCGCAGACCACACACGGTCACAGGCCATGCGTATTGCCGACCCGGCTGTGTGGCCGCGCATCATCGTGCAACGCTGCGGGGTCGACCTCGAACGATTCCCGTTTCGTCAAAGGTTTACGCTCGTTAGGGCTGGGGTCCCTGAGATTCCGACTGTTTTGACAGTGGCCCGCCTTGCCCCTGAAAAGGGGCACGTCGTTCTGTTCGAAGCGGCCCGATTGCTCTGGGACTCCGGCCGGCCCGTAAGGCTTCGCCTCGCTGGATCGGGCCCCTTCCGAAACGAGCTGGAGTCTCATGTCCGGCGTCTTGGTCTGGAGCATGCCGTCGAGTTTTTGGGAGCAGTCG
>JANPDB010000020.1:0-4717 GCA_031431255.1 Acidimicrobiia bacterium
GCCCGCCGCACAGCGCACGCACCCGGAGCACTGCGTCGTCGATCGTGCCGTCGGCGACATGAATGCACGTGGTCGCTCCGAACGTGGCGGCCATGCGGAGTCGACTGAGGGAACGATCCACGGCGATCACCGAACTCGCACGCGCAAGGACCGCAGCCTGCACGACGTTGAGGCCCACACCGCCACACCCGAGGACCACCGCGGAGCCGCCCGGCTTGACCTTTGCGCGTTGACGACCGAGCCGTATCCCGTCATCACGCCACACCCGACGATGCACGCCGACGTGAACGGGATCTCGACACACCGACCGCACGGCATCGCCCAGTTGAGAACCGCTCGGGTTCCGACCTCAAGATCGACTCCGTCGCCGACCTGTCGCACGACCCCCGCTCCTTCGTGCCCGACAACGAGTTCTCGCCCCCAACCGAGCGAGCCGAGGTCGGTATGGCACACCCCCGAGGCGACGAGGTCGAGCTGCACCTCACCCGGACCGGGTCGCCGCAGCGACACGGTCTCGAGCCGGATCCCTCCGTGCCCATCGGTGACCACCGCCTGATGTTCGGTGGACGCAGTCGTCGTCATCGGATGCGGTCCTCGGTCGGGTCGACCGAACGGGCGGGATCGCTCGCCGGAAGGACCTCGTTCAGAACAGGCAGACGTTTCCAGTCGGGGATCGGCGTGACCTGTCCCGCCCGAGGGACATACGCGGAGATCTCGCCGTTTTGATGGATGTAGCGGCCGCAGTTCGGGAACACGCGGGCAACTCGGATCACGAGCACGGCTTCGGCTTCGGTGAACGCCGCAACGGTGTCGTGATCGGTGAGCACGGTCCCGGTGCCGTGCACCCGCATCCGCCACGGCCGTTGCTGGTCGACGAAGAGCAGAGCGACCCGCCCGTTGTCGCGGATGTTTCCGAGCGTCCGCCACATGCCGTTCCCGTTGAAGATCGGAATGCGCAGTTCACTCGGGCTCACCACATGCACGAAGCCGGGCTCGCCGCCTTTGTACGAGAGGTCGGGCCAACCGTCGGCATCGACAGTCGACACCCACACTGCGGCCTGGTCTGCGACGAGCGCGATGTCGCCGGCGTCGAGTTCGCCGTGGAGTGTCACCTCCGCGAGCCGATCGGCCAGACGGCGCGAGTCGAACTCGTCCTGCAGGGCTCGTGCGCCTGCGCCGTACAGTGCTCCGGGTCGGTCGTCGTCGAGCGCCATCCGCGTACTTTACGGCCAAGGACGCGGCGGCGCTCGACGACAACCGATCGCGGGTGGATGGACTGCCGCACGGCCGAGCGTGACAAGGCGTCTCGTCACCGAAGTGACCGCGTTCTGCCGGTCGCGACTGGCCGAGAACCGAGTGCCCGCGCTCAGTCGACCTCCAGGCCCCAGCTCTCCCGCCACCCACCGGCAAGCTCGACAAGCGCCGACTGCGCGACAAGTACTGAGTCCGTCATCAGAGCTCGCGCCAACCGTCGAATTGCAACCGCAACGGGTTGGCCGAGCGCGACCACGAGGCCAAGACACCGTCATCGACGCGGGCGCCTTCCGGCACCCAGGTCCCGGCGACGCGATCCCAGATCGTCAAGACCGGGCCGAGATTCGTTCCGTCCCCGGTCGCGTGATGGTGACGATGTGCAGCCGGTGTGATCACCGCCGCGGCGAACCACTTCGGAAAGGGCACCGGCACGCTGCTGTGCTCGAGCAGCTGCCACACATTGGACGCCGCGGACACGGCGACGACCATTGGCAAGTCGAAACCCAGAAGTGCCATCACCGGATGCAACGCCAGCGCAACGACGGGCGTCCATGATTGGCGGAGCGCAAGCGTGATGTCGAAGTTGGCACCGCTGTGGTGCGGCCGGTGGGCGGCCCAACCCACCGCCGTGCGATGGCCGATCCAGTGGTACACCCAACCGATCGCATCCCACACCACGAACGCCACCACGAGAGCTAGTGCTGAGTTCCCGCGCCAAAACGCCGAGAGGTCGAGTGGGGCGACAGCCATGAGCGGGGTCCACACCAGCCGCAGGAGCGCCGTGTAACCGACTCCCACCACCATCGCGCCCAGCATCATCACCGAACCGAGAGCAAGCGAGATCAGCACGGTGGGTCGACGCGACGGGGATACGACCATGATCCAGAGCACTTCGCTCAGAACAACAAGCGTGCTTACGATCAGCAAGGCACTCACCAACACCGATGAGCCCGATGTCGTCGGCAGACGGCTGACGATGGACTCCGTCATCGTCGAGACCGCGCTCGCCCGACCCCAGCACATATGGCCAGGACGACCAGCGGGGTCACCGTCCAGAGCGCGATGTCAAGACCTCCCGAAGAGATCAGAACGGTCAGGAGGTACAGAGCGGCGAAGCCGACGACCACCTGCGCGAGGCGATTGCCCGTCCCAGCCCTGTAGGCCACCCAGCACAGACCGACAAAGCCCAGGAACAGGGCCAGCACAACGAGAAAGAAGAGCACGGCGACACCGCCGTCGATCTGTACCGCCTCCCCGAGCACCAGCCCGTTCTTACCACTCCGTGTCGCTGGACGGCGACAACATGTCGCGTCCGCAGCCCCCGGACTCCCACTCCGGGATCCGACGGAGGAGTGTGTCCGAACGTGTGCCCGGTCGGTCGCTGGTATGCCCGGGCGCCCGACTCCCCGAGGGGTCAGGCTTCGCAGCCGAAGCGGATTGCCGCACGGCCGAGCGCGGCAAGGCGTAACGTCGCCGAAGTGACCGCACGCGTCTGGACCTACCGCGACGGCGTGCCAGGGGATGACACGCAAGGGACCGAGACGGCACTCGACGATGTCGGGACCGCGCTCGCTTCGGGAATGGTCGTGTGGATCGACATCACCGACGCGGACGCCGCCCAGCTCGAAGCCGTGTCGGCCTGCCTCGGGCTCCATGAGCTCGCCGTCGAAGACGTCCTCGGGGAACACCAGCGGCCCAAGCTCGACCACTACGGCACCCACATGTTCCTCGTCACCCATGCCGTCCACGTCGACCGTGAGCGAAAACAGCTCGTCCGCTCCGAGATCGACGCCTTCGTCGGCGAACGCTGGCTCGTCACGGTCCGCAAGCCGTCGGACGACGCTGATCATCCAGCCCCGTCGGTCGATATGGAGGCCGCCCGTCAACGTGCGGCACGATCGGTAGACCTCGCTCGGCACGGCGTCAGCTTCCTGCTCTACGGGATCCTCGATCTCGTCGTCGACGGGTACTTCAATGCGATCGAGGCCTTCGACGAGTTCTTCGAAGACTTAAGCGAGCAAATCTTCTCCGGTAAGCCACTCAACGCGGCCGAGCAGCGGGAGTGGTTCATGATGCGCCAAGCGCTCGTTCGGTTCCATCGCTTGGCCGTCCCCATGCGTGAGGCGGTGAGTGCGCTGATGCGACACGAGAACCGCGCCGTGCCCGAAGAGCTCTACCCCTACTTCCAGGACGTGTACGACCACATCCTCCGGGTCAGCGAGTCGACCGAAGCCCTGCGCGACCTGGTCAGCACGATCGTCGAGACCAACCTCAGCCTGCGCGACTACCGACAGAACCAGTCCATGAAGATGGTGACGAGCTGGGCGGCGATCATCGCCGTCCCAACGCTCGTCACCGGCTTCTACGGAATGAACGTGCCGTATCCGGGTGCGGGTCACACCGGCGGTGTCATCGCGGCGATCGTGCTGATCGTCGTGCTGTCCGGCGGGCTCTACATCGCCTTCCGCAAACGCGACTGGCTTTGACCCGCCGACCGAGTGGCGACCTCGTAACGGCGTTTCCGCCACGCGATCGGTCGGACTCGAATCCACCCGCCGACATTGCGGAGAACGCTCCGACGACGTGGAGGCGAGCCATTCACTGAACGGCCCGGCGTCGCCGGCGGCGCTCCGTCAGCACGCCTCGTTCGCTGCGTACACCGGGAGTGTTGCGACCCCGGCCACGCCGCTCCGTGACAGCTTGCCGTTCGACACATTCCCCTTTTCTGGAGTGAGAGTCAGCGTGGCGGTTTCTCCGCCCCCGGAGACGTCGAAGATCACATCACCGCTCGCCGTGTTGGTGAAGGTCATTCCCCCGTTGGCGGACGTTCCGGCAAACGTGTAGACGCCGACTGCACCCGGCGGCCGCATGTCCAGGGTGAGGCGCCCCTCGAGGGTTGCCCCGCCGCCCGGTGATCCGGAGACGCGCAACTCCCACGTGCCCGCAGCTCCGCCACACTTGACACCGGTGACATGAAGGCCGTTCCACGTGCCATCGACCTGCCATGAGGCGCCGTTCGAGAACGAAAGAATGGCAGAGCCGACCCCACGTCGCGAGAGGACTTTGGCTTCGATCGTGCCGCTGCCATCGTTGATCGTCGGCGACGCATAGACGACTTTCCCCGGCAGCGCCACCGGATTCCTCGGAGCGACCGAGGCGCCACCGGCGATCAGCGCAACGGTGGCCGTGCCGCCGGTGGGTCGCTTGTCGGTCCGCGCCGTGGCGTCGACCTGCACGTTGACATCGATGCCGGGCGCCAGTCCGCCGGGTCCTTGATCCGGGCGGAGTTTCACGTCCAGGCAGGCGCCGCTCCGCCAGAACGCCTCGACCTTGCGGAGCACGTCGTTGGCCTGCTCGTTGATCAGCATCATGAGGGCGACATTCCCCAACTTGGCGTCCGCGTCGCTGAGGTTGGTCGATCGCCGCACGAGACGGAAGTCGGTGTAGTGATCGCTTTTGAAAC